>DAOUIB010000470.1:0-4938 GCA_034428275.1 Anaerolineae bacterium | reverse complement strand
ATGACTCATATAGAAAAACATGTAGAAGAGCTGGAAAGGGCGGTTGTTGAGAATCCCGGGCTCGCATTTGATCTGGCAAGAACTCTTGTGGAATGTACATGTCGCACGATATTGAGAGAAAGGGAAATCGAGTATAAGCACCGAGACGACCTTCCAAAATTGTTCAACAAAGTTAAGGACAATTTGCCGGTCCTTCCACCGACATCTAGCGATGCCTCAGATGTTGGCAAAAGTCTGAGGCAAACGCTAAGCGGGCTAAGCACTGCCATTCAGGGCATTTGCGAATTGCGCAACACGTGTGGATTTGCCTGCCACGGATCAGAATCTGCACGACCAACGATGGAAGATGTTCAGGCACTAATGGCAGCCAAGACAGCGGATACCGTAATTGGCTTTCTCTATCGGATGCATAGTCAGGACCGTACATCCGAGCCACTAAATTTCGCGGCAAACGCAGATTTCAACGACTTTCTGGATGACGACCATGACCCAATATTGATTTCCGGATCGGAGTTTAGGCCTAGTGAAGTGTTGTTTACTTTGGAGCCAGAAACTTACAGAATTCAACTGGCTGAATTTAGCAGTGAAGCGAATTCCGAATTGACCAGTGCCGGTGGTGACTAAATTTGACCAAGGGCGCGTCACGAATGACGGAATTCGATGTCGAGCAGGCAGCCTTGGGCTGGTTGGAAGGCTTGGGCTGGCGTGTCGCGCACGGGCCGGATATCGCCCCAGGCGAGCCTGGCGCAGAGCGTGCGGTCTACGAAGAGGCAGTGTTGGAACGGCGCCTGCGGGACGCGCTTGAGCGGCTCAATCCCGGGTTGCCCGCCATGTCAATCTATGACGCCCTCCACAAGCTTGGGAGGCCGGAAGGAAGCACGCTCGAAGCGCGCAACCGCAACTTTCATCGCATGTTGGTAGACGGCGTCGCTGTGGAGTATCGCGGCGACGATGGCTCCATTCACGGCGCCCAGGTCCAGGTGATCGATTTTGAGGATCCCGGCAACAACGACTTGCTGGCGGTCAACCAGTTTACCGTCGTCGAACATGGTCACCAGCGCCGACCGGACATCGTCCTGTTCGTCAACGGATTGCCACTGTTGCTGATCGAACTCAAGAGCGCGGTGGATGAACAGGCGACGATTCGCAGCGCCTGGCAGCAGCTACAAACTTACAAGTCAGAACTGCCGACGCTCTTTGGCATGAACGCGGCCCTGATCGTCTCGGATGGCCTGGAGGCGCGGGTTGGCACGCTCACGGGAGGTTGGGAATGGTTCAAGGCCTGGCGCGCACTCCCTGACGAAGCGCCGGATGTTGCGCTGCGACCGGGGTTGCAGGTGCTGCTGGAAGGCGTCTGCGATCCGGAGCGCTGGCTCTCCCTGCTGCGCGACTTCATCGTCTTTGAGGACGATGGCGGCGCGCTGTCAAAGAAGATGGCGGGCTATCACCAGGTGCACGCGGTCGAGATGGCGCTGCGCGAGACGCTGCGGGCGGTCGGGCTGCGGGAGGTGGATCCCGGTCAGCAGGCGGGCGGCGAACGGGCGGATGGCCGGGTCGGCGTGGTCTGGCACACGCAGGGTTCGGGCAAGAGCCTGACGATGGCCTTCTACGCCGGATGCATAATCCGCGAACTGGCGATGCGCAACCCGACGGTGGTCGTGCTGACCGACCGCAACGACCTTGACGACCAGCTCTTCGGCACCTTTTCGCGTTGTCAGGCGCTGTTGCGTCAGCCGCCTACGCAGGCCGCCAGCCGTGCGGACCTTCAGGAGAAGCTGAAGGTTGAGTCCGGCGGCGTGGTGTTCACCACGATCCAAAAGTTCTTCCCGGAGAGCAGCGGAGGCGAATATCCCTGCCTTTCGCAGCGCAGCAACATCGTGGTCATCGCCGACGAGGCGCATCGCAGCCAGTACGACTTCATCGACGGCTTTGCGCGGCACATGCGCGACGCCTTGCCCAGGGCCTCCTTCATCGGCTTCACCGGCACGCCGATAGAGAAGCAGGACGCCAGCACACGCGCCGTCTTTGGCGACGTCATCAGTGTCTACGACATTCAGCGCGCGGTCGATGATGGCGCCACGGTGCCAATCTACTACGAAAGCCGGCTGGCAAAACTCGAACTGGATGAGAGTGAAAGGCCCCAAATAGATCCGGATTTCGAGGAAGCGACTGAAGGCGAGGAGCTGGAACGCAAGGAGCGTTTCAAAACAAAGTGGGCGCAGTTGGCGGCCCTGGTCGGCGCAGAGAAACGCCTTAAACTCGTTGCGCGAGACATTGTGACGCACTATGAATCCCGCCTTGAAACGTTGAAAGGCAAGGCGATGATCGTCTGCATGAGTCGGCAAATCTGCATCGATTTGTATCGCGAACTGGTTAAGTTGCGGCCGGACTGGGAGCACGATGACGATGGCCAGGGGCAAATCAAGATCGTGATGACGGGCAGCGCTTCGGATTCCGTCGACTGGCAGCCGCACATCCGCAACAAGGCGCGCCGCGAGGCACTGGCCAGGAGATTCCGCGATCCGGAAGACTCATTGAGTATCGTGCTGGTGCGGGACATGTGGCTCACAGGCTTTGACGCGCCGAATTTGCACACCATGTACGCAGACAAACCGATGCGCGGCCACGGGTTGATGCAGGCAATTGCGCGGGTCAACCGTGTTTTCCGCGACAAACCGGGCGGTCTGGTCGTCGATTACCTTGGCCTCGCCAATGAACTCAGGAGCGCGCTGGCGACCTATACGGACAGTGGCGGAACGGGAAACACTGCACTGGATCAAAAAGAAGCAGTTGCCTTGATGCGCGAAAAGTACGAGATCTGCTGTGGCCTGTTTCACGGTTTCGACTGGTCCCGTTGGAAAGCAGGGCTGTCGCAGGGAGAACAGCTTGCCTTGCTGATGGGTGCCCAGAATCACATTTTGACCCTGGAGGATGGCAAGGACCGCTGTATCAGGGCCGTGCGCGACCTGTCCAGGGCCTTTGCGCTATCCGTTCCGCACGAAGCAACGAAACGCATTCGTGATGATGTGGCATTCTTTCAAAGTGTTCAGGCCGCCCTGGCCAAACGGGCGACGATTGACTTCCGACCCGAAGAGGAACTGGATCTTGCGGTGCGCCAAATCATTTCGCGTGCAATTGCGCCGGATGGTGTCGTCGATATCTTTGCCGCGGCCGGCCTTGACAAGCCCGACGTCTCCATCCTTTCCGACGAATTCCTGGCTGAGGTGCGTGGCATGCCGCATCGCAATCTCGCCGTAGAGTTGCTGCAAAAGTTGCTTAAGGGTGAACTGGCGACCCGCCGCCGCAAGAATGTCGTCGAGGCGCGCTCATTTGCCGAAATGCTCGAAAGGACTTTGTTGCGATACCAAAATCGCGCCATTGAAGCCGCGCAGGTGATAGAAGACCTTATTCAACTGGCGCGTGAGATGCGGGAGGCCAACAGCCGCGGCGAGAAACTTGGGCTGACAGAAGACGAACTCGCCTTCTACGATGCACTCGAGGCCAATGACAGCGCTGTGCAAGTGCTGGGCGATGACACCTTGCGGGAAATCGCACGCGAGCTGGTGCAGACCGTTCAAAACAACGTCACGATAGACTGGACACTGCGAGAAAACGTGCGTGCAAATCTGCGAAGGCTGGTAAGGCGAATATTGCGCAGATATGGTTACCCGCCGGACAAGCAGGAAAAGGCGACACTAACTGTAATTGAGCAGGCAGAGACTCTGTCCGAAGGGTGGGCCCTGGCATAGAAAATGCGGCCCAGGCTGGTAAGACGTCACGAAACTGCCTTGCCTGCGGGGAATTGGAAACTGGGCAACGCTATAATCCCGCGCGTTTGATGGGCAGGCGCAGGGGCGAAGGCGGTGCGCGGGCATGAAATGGACCTCCAAGGCGCGGGTGCAGAACCTGATCGCGGCGCTGCCCGGGCCGCTGGCGGACTTCTGCTACTACCGGATGCAGCGCCATGTCGGCGGCCTGCGCAACCCGACGCCGGTCAAGCAGATCGACGGCGGCTGCCAACTGGCCGCCGCCATTCAGGCGCGTCGCCCCCTGGATGGCGCGCGCGTCCTGGAAGTCGGCACGGGGCGCTCGCTGGCCATCCCCATATTGACGTGGCTACTGGGCGCGGAGCCTCTGCTCACGGTCGATCTCAACCGCTACCTGCGACCGGAGGTCCTGCGCGCGGACCTGGCGTACCTGCGCGCCAACCGGGCCTGGCTGAATGAACAGCTGGCGCCCGTCGCTGGTGACGCGGACCTGACGGCAGGGCGACTGGCTGGCCTGCTGGCGCTGGACCTGCAGCGTCCGCCCGCCAGGCTGCTGACGGAGGTTTTGCAGCTCTGCCGCATCGACTACCGGGCGCCGGCGGACGCCGCCGCGCTCGATCTGGCCGACGGCGGCGTCGACGTCCACCTGTCGCGGCACGTGCTGGAACACGTGCCGCCGAATGCCCTTGCGGGCATATTGCGCGAGTCCAGCAGGGTCCTGAAGCCCGACGGCCTCTGCGTCCATCTCATCGACCTGAGCGACCACTTCCAGCACAGCGATCCCTCAATTTCGCGGCTCAACTTCCTGCGCTACAGCGAAGAAGAATGGGAAGGTCTCGCAGGTAACCGATTTATGTACATGAACCGTCTGCGGGCCAGCGACTACCTGTCGATTTTCGCGGACGCCGGTCTGGAGCTGCTTGACGTAAACAGCGAAGTGGACGATGAAGCGTCGGGCCTGATTGAAAGCGGCGGGTTGCCGCTGGACGCGCGCTTCGCGGGCCGGCCGTCAGAAGACCTGGCGACGACGGAGATTCTGGTGCTGGCCGGCCCCGCCCGGTAAGGGATTGAATGGCAGGGGAATCTCAGCAGTTGCGCTCGTAGATCAGGCGCAGCCCGTCCAGCGCCAGCAGGGGCGCGACCGCGTCGATCAGCGGGAGGTGCTGACTGA
>DAOUIB010000469.1:0-2140 GCA_034428275.1 Anaerolineae bacterium | reverse complement strand
ATGGCCACAGCGGACAAGAGCAAGCGGGTGCTCTCCGGCATCCAGCCGACCGGCAACCTGCACATCGGCAACTACCTCGGCGCGCTGCTGCAATGGGTGCGCTTCCAGGAGCGGTACGACGCGTACTACTGCGTCGTCGACCTGCACGCCATCACCGTGCCGCACGACGCCAGCCAGTTGCGCGCGCACACCCTGGAGGTCACCGCGCTCTACCTCGCGGCCGGCCTCGACCCGCAGCGGGCGACCATTTTCGTGCAGTCGCACAATCCGGCGCACGCCGAACTGGCCTGGCTGTTGACCTGTCTGACGCCCCTGGGCTGGCTGAACCGCATGACGCAGTACAAGGACAAGGCGGCCCGACAGCAGGAGGAGTCCGTCAACGCCGGGTTGCTGGGTTACCCCGTGCTGATGGCCGGCGACATCCTGCTCTACCAGGCGCACTACGTGCCGGTCGGCGACGACCAGCGCCAGCACGTCGAACTGACGCGCGACCTCGGCCAGCGTTTCAACAGCCTCTTCGGCGAGACCTTCACCCTGCCCGAGGTCGTCAACCCCGAGACCGGCGCGCGCGTGATGGGCCTTGACGAACCGAACAACAAAATGAGCAAGAGCGCCAGCGGCGAGAACCACGCCATTTTCCTGCTCGATCCGCCGGACCTCATCCGCCGCAAGATCATGCGCGCCACCACCGATTCCGGGCGCGAGATCCGCTTCAGCGACGACCCGGAGAAGGCCGGCGTCAACAACCTGCTGACCATCTACCAGGCGCTGACCCATGGCGAGCGCGATGCCGTCGAGGCGGAATTCGAGGGCAGGGGCTACGGCGACCTGAAGAAGGCGGTCGTGGCGGCGGTGACCGATACGCTGGCGCCGCTGCAGGAGCGCTACCGCGAGATCAGCGCCGAGCCCGGCTACGTGGAACAGGTGCTGGCCGATGGCGCCGAACGCGCGGCGGCGATCTCCGAGCGCACTCTGAAGTCTGTGAAGGACCAGATGGGATTCCTGGAACCGGCGCGGCGCTGGCCTGGCGCGGGCTGAAGCATGGTCAACTGGCAACCGCCGACCCACTGGGATCGCGTCAGGACCATCGACGCGCACGCCGCCGGCGAGCCACTACGCGTCATCTGCAGCGGCTTCCCCCTGCCCGCCGGCGCGACCATCCTCGAACGGCGTGAGGCGGCGCGACGCCACTACGATCACCTGCGGCGCAGCCTGATGTGGGAGCCGCGCGGCCACGCCGACATGTACGGCTGTCTGCTGACGCCGCCGGCCACGGACGACGGCGACCTCGGCGTGCTCTTCCTGCACAACGAGGGCTACAGCACCATGTGCGGCCACGGCATCATCGGCCTGGTGACGGTGGGGCTGGAGTGCGGCCTCTTCACCATGCCGACGGGTCGGTCGCAGCTACGCATCGATTCGCCCGCCGGCCGCATTGTGGCCACGCCCCACTGGCAGGATGGCCGCGTGGCGGCGGTTAGCTTCCTGAACGTGCCCTCCTTCGTGCTCATGCAGGGCCTGGACCTGGCGGTGCCCGGTCTGGGCGACATCCGCTGCGACGTCGCCTTCGGCGGCGCCTTCTACGCCCTGGTCGACGTCGCGCAGACGGGTCTGGCGCTGGAGCCGCAGAACAGCGACGCGCTGATCGCCGCCGGCCGGGCCATCAAGCGGGCGATCATGGCGACGCAGCGCATCGAGCACCCGGCGGGCGACCCCGACCTCAACTTCCTCTATGGCACGATCTTCAGCGAATTGCGGCCGGCCGGGGGCGAAGTCCACAGCCGCAACGCCTGCGTCTTCGCCGAGGGCGAACTGGACCGCAGCCCGACGGGCACCGGCGTCAGTTCGCGGGCGGCGCTGTATCACACGCGCGGCGAACTGGCCGCGGGCGAGACCTTGCAGATCGAGAGTCTGATCGGCACGCGCTTTTCGGTGCGGATTGTGGCACGCACGCAGGTTGGCGCGCTGCCGGCCGTCATTCCGGAGGTCAGGGGCAGCGCCTCCATCACCGGCATGCACGACTTTCTGATCGACCCCGCCGACCCCCTGCGCGAGGGTTTTTTGCTGCGCTAGTGCTTCCCCCGTCAACTGCGCGACGGGCTTTCTGCTGTGCCAGTTCTTCCCTTGTATACGGTGCGAC
>DAOUIB010000468.1:0-3728 GCA_034428275.1 Anaerolineae bacterium | reverse complement strand
CGCGTTCGTCGTGACCGCCGCCGAGCCCGGCGCCGCGACGTCGGCCCACGGCATCGATCTCGTCGATGAAGATGATGCCGGGGGCGTTTTCCTTGGCCTTGTTGAACAGGTCGCGCACACGGCTGGCGCCGACGCCAACGAACATTTCCACGAATTCCGAGGCCACCAGGCTGAAGAAGGCCACGTTGGCTTCGCCCGCGACGGCGCGCGCCAGCAGGGTCTTGCCGGTGCCTGGCGGGCCGACCAGCAGGACACCGCGCGGAATACGCGCGCCCAGCGCCACGTACTTGTCGGGCTCCTTGAGGAAGTCGACGATTTCTTCCAGTTCCTGGCGGGCATTGTCCTGGCCGGCCACGTCGCTGAAGGTCACCTGGGGGCGTTCGGCGTCGTATTGCCGCGCCTGTGAGCGGCCGAAACCGAAAATGCCGCCCATCTGCCCCTGGGCGCGGCGCGCTGACCAGATGAAAAAGCCCAGCAGCAGCAAAATGGGCCCGAAGTTGAGCAGGAAGAGCAGGATTGGCGACGTTTCACTTGTGCGCGACCTGACAACGACGTTGTTTTCGCGCAGGGCCGCCATCAGTTGCGGATCATCCACCGGCAGCAGGGTGGTCGTGAACCAGTTGGAAGTGCGGGAGGGTTCGGAACTGATGGTGCCGGAGGGCGGCCAGGTTACCATCGTGCGGAAGCGCCCGGTGACGTTGATGTCCTCCATCGTCACCTGGACGACGCGACCGGCCTCGACCTGCTCGTAAAAGAAGGAGTAGGGAATCTCGATGGGTTGCTCGCCGCCGAATTCGCTCACCATGCCGGGCACGCGGAAGAAGAGCCACAGCAGGATGAGCAGCCAGACGGCAGGCCACACCCAGTTGGGAATGCGGAAGCGGGGCGGACGATCTCCGGAGTCCTGGTCACCGGACCTGTTGAAGCCAAACATGAGGTTCGCCTGATCCTCTCATTCGGGAGAGAGACGAAAGATACCTGCCGCCAGTGTATCATACAGACGCGCGCGGGTCTGCGCCATTCACATTAGAACGCCGATAGCGATTCTCAAGGGAGCGCCCATGAACCGGCTGATGCATGAGACCAGCCCCTATCTGTTGCAGCATCGCGACAATCCGGTCGACTGGTATCCCTGGGGTGAGGAGGCCTTTGCGCGCGCGCAAGACGAAGACAAGCCCCTGCTGCTGAGCGTGGGCTACAGCGCCTGCCACTGGTGCCACGTCATGGCCCACGAAAGCTTCGAACATGGCGCCACGGCGGCGCTGATGAACGAGCTCTTCGTCAATGTCAAGGTCGACCGTGAAGAACGGCCGGACGTGGACGACATCTACATGCAGGCCGTGCAGGCCCTGAGCGGCCATGGCGGCTGGCCGATGACCGTGTTCCTGCTGCCCGATGGCCGGCCCTTTTACGGCGGCACCTACTATCCGCCTGAGCCGCGCATGGGCATGCCTGCTTTTCGCGACCTTCTGCGCGGGGTCGAGGACGCCTACCGCAATCGCCGCGACGAGGTCGACAGGGCCGCGGGCTCCCTGACCGGCGCGCTGGGCCGCCTCGCGCTCAACATCGGCGGACCGGCCGGGATGCTCAATGAAGAGCTGCTGGACGCGGCCGCGGCGGGCGTGCTGCGCAATTTTGACGCCCGGCACGGGGGTTTTGGCGGCGCGCCCAAATTCCCGCAGCCGATGACCATAGAGTTCCTGCTGCGCAGCCACTTGCGGACCGGCGACCGGCGGGCGTTGCATGCCGCCGAACTCACCCTGACCAAAATGGCCCGTGGCGGCATGTACGACCAGATCGGCGGCGGCTTTCACCGCTACAGCGTGGACGCCGTCTGGCTGGTGCCGCATTTCGAAAAGATGCTGTATGACAACGCGCAACTGGCGCGTTGCTACCTGCATGCCTGGCAGGTGACGGGCGAGCCGCTGTACCGCGAAATCGCTGAACAGACCTATGACTACATTCTGCGCGAGATGACCCATCCGGGCGGCGGTTTTTTCAGCGCAACCGACGCGGACAGCGAGGGCGAGGAAGGGCGCTTCTTCGTGTGGGACATGGCGGAACTGCAGGAGGTCCTGGGCGAGGAGGCGGACCTGGCCTGCGAGTACTGGGGCGTCAGCGCCGGCGGCAATTTCGAAGGCAGCAACATTCTGAACGTCGCGACGGACCCGGCCGAGGTGGCTGCGACCTTTGGCATCGGCGAGGCGCAACTGGCGGGCAAAGTCGAGACCATGCGGGCCAAATTGTATGCCGCCCGTGTGGAACGCGTGCATCCCGGCCTGGATGACAAGGTCCTCAGCGCATGGAACGGCATGATGCTCGCCAGCCTGGCCGAGGCCGCCCGCGCCCTGCAACGTACGGACTGGCGCGACGCCGCCATCCGCAACGCGGAGTTTATGCTGGCGCATTTGCGCCGCAATGACGGACGGCTGCTGCGCACGCACAAGGATGGCGCGAGCAACGTCAACGGCTTTCTGGAAGACTATGCCAACCTCTGCGACGGCCTGCTCGAGTTGTATCAGACCACCTGGGACGAGCGCTGGTTTCGGGCGGCGCGCGAACTGGCGGACCTGGCCCTGGCGCACTTCGCTGCCGACGGCGGCGGCTTCTTTGACACCAGCGACGACCACGAGACCCTCATCGTGCGGCCGCGCAACCTGCAGGACAACGCCACGCCTTCCGGCAGCGCCATGCTGGCGCGGCAACTCTTGCGCCTCGCCGCCTGGACCGGGGAGGCACGCTACCAGGATGCGGCGGTCGCGGCCTTGCGCCTGCTGGTGGAAGCCCTGCGCGCCTACCCGCAGGCCTTCGGCGAGGCGCTGAACGCGGTCGACGTGCTGGTGGCGGGCATGCAGGAAGTCGCCATTGTGGGCGCGCCGGAAGAAGGAGGATGCGCGGCCCTGGTGAGGGAAATGCATTCGCAGTGGCGGCCCAACAGCGTCGCGGCGCTGTCCGGGCCGACGGAAAGCGACGAAAGCGCGATTCCATTGCTGCGCGGTCGGGTGAAGATCGATGGACGGGCGACCGCCTACGTCTGTCGCAACTTTGCCTGCCAGTTGCCGGTGACTGAGGTTTCGGCCCTGCGTGAGCAATTGCGGGGCAACGCGGCGCATACTGTGGAGGGCTGACATGCAGCAGGTCCTGACCGGCGGCTCCCGGCTGCCTGCAGGTGGCCGGGGACCACGGGCGTCGGAGCAGTGAGCGAAAGCGGCGACGCCGTCGCGACCTTTCGCCTGCTATTGCTGACGGTGCTGGGGCAGGCCCTGGGCGCCGCCGGCTATCTGCTGGACGAGGACCCGGTCAGTGAGGCGGCGGGCCGCTTTCGCTTTCTGCCGACGGACGATGCTGCTGCGGACCTGCGTATCGAGTTTCAGGCGCTGGCCGGCACTGCCAGCGAATGGGCGCCGCGGATGCCCTCGCGTTTTCAGGTCACCCTGATTCGCCAGGGGGAGGAGCGGGCGCTGGCGGCGTTGGTCGTGCAGGATTTCGGCGTGGAGATATTGCCCTCGGCGGAGCACTGGTGGAGCTGGCAGGACAGCGCCGAACTGGGGGCTGCTCTGGCAGAGGCCGGACATTTGTTGGTCGGCTTCGGCATTCCCTGGCTCAAGGGCGAACTGGAACCACCGACCTGAACCCTGGCTGTGCTAGAATGGGGCCATGTTGAAACGGTCCGTGACTCTCTCTATTGCGCGCCAGGGGCGCGTCCCGACATCAATATTGGCCGCATG
>DAOUIB010000467.1:0-3016 GCA_034428275.1 Anaerolineae bacterium | reverse complement strand
CACTATCGCGCAATAATCCAGGGGCGACAATGCAGGGGCAACACTTTGTACGGGCGACATATCATGTCGCCCACCGCGCAAAAATATGTGGGAATGGTGCAGGGGCAACACCGTGTACGGGCGACTTGTCAAGTCGCCCGCTTGCGCCATGCCGACCTGCCCAACAATCAGTGGACGGATATCCAGGCCTTGCCTCCGGCGCTCCGGGGCATCGCCAACTTCGCGCGCGGCGACGTGCAAGGCGCACCGAACGCCGCGTCTCGCCAGCGTCTGCCGCGCCATTGCCGGGAGCGCCTCCCACTTCAGCGCCTCCCGGAGCAGCATTTGCTGTATGATGGGGATGTCCTTTCCCTGTTGAGGGTTCAATGATGCTTGCGGAATTGATGACTGACCGGCCAGGACAATTTCAGATGGTCCACCAGACTTTTTCCGGTGATTTGGAAAAACTGGAACATCCGGAACGGGAGCCGGTAAAGGCAATCTCAAACATTCGTCAGTTTGAACGGGAGATTGACCTGGCAGAGCATTCACTTGATCGTGCCGAGGGTATTGTCGAATTTGTCAAACAGGCCGGATTCAATGATGAAGAAGCAGCCAAATTTGACAAATGGACTGGTGAAGTCGGCCCCGTTGAGGCCATCAATTGCTTCGTGAAACTGGTTGAAGACGACCTGGAGTCCTTTGTCTCCAACCTGACTGAAATCGTTGGGGAATGGAATCATCTTGCCAGCGAAGGATTGCTGGAACCTGCCTTGCCAACCAGCCTGGTGAAGCGTGTCCAAAACCTTGAAGGACGCACCGGGACACTTGTAACGGAACTGGGCAAGCAAGAAGACAACGAACTGGTTGCCCGTCTGCTGATTCGTGTGGGCAACCACCGCCCCCTGACTGGAGCCGAAAAGATTCGGCTGTCTGATGCAGTGAGAATCAGGGTGCAGTTCAAGACCGAGCCTTCCATTTATCGCGAGGATTGGTACGGAGAAGATGGCCGCTAGCGTATTCGTCGACACCAACGTTCTCCTGCGCTACACATTTCCAGGCCTGAACCACGAAAAGGAATGCAAGGACCAACTGGACCGTTATTTCGCCACCGGGACGGAACTTTGGCTCAGCAACCAGGTAATACGCGAATTCTGTGTTCAGGCGACCCATCCCAACACCCTGGCAAATCCATTGACAAGCTCTCAGGTCGTTCATGTCGCGGAATCTTTCCCGAAACGCTTCCGTATTGCGGAAGAAACGGCGGAGGTGCGCAGGCAGTTTCTGGAGTTGATCTCAACCTGCAATGTGCCAGCCACACAGATGCATGACGCCAATTTCGTCGCAACCATGCTGGTACAAGGCGTCTCTACGTTATGCTCACTGAACGACAGACACTTCAGACGCTTTCAGGACAGAATTTCGCTCGAAGCACCCCAGGCCAACCCCGCATGACCCACGCCAACACCCTCTTCTACGGCGACAACCTGACCCTCCTGCGCGACCGCGCGTACTTCCCCGACGACTCCGTCGACCTCATCTACCTCGACCCGCCCTTCAACTCCAACCGCAGCTACAACGTCCTCTTCCGCGACGAAAGCGGCCGCGACAGCGACGCCCAGATCACCGCCTTCGAGGACAGCTGGCACTGGGGCCGCGGCACCGAAGACCTCTACACCGACCTCGTCACCGGCGCCGACGAGCGCCTCGTGCGCCTGCTGACCGCGCTGGTCGGCGGGCAGGACGAGCGTGGCTTGCTCGGCCGCAACCAGATGTCCGCCTACCTGGTGATGATGGCCGCCAGGCTCGCCGAACTGCACCGCGTCCTCAAGCCTACCGGCAGCCTCTACCTCCACTGCGACCCGACCGCCAGCCACTACCTCAAGCTCGTGCTGGACACCATCTTCGGCGAGTGGAACTTCCGCAATGAAATCACGTGGCAACGAACTGAAAGTCACAACACTGCTGAGAAGTACGGCAACGTGGCAGATACGCTGCTGTATTACGCGAAGTCAGAATCCACAATCTGGAATCAACAATACCAACAGTACAGCGAAGCACAGTTGAGCCGATTTCGTTACAGCGATGAAGACGGACGAAAGTACAAACTGGATGACTTAACAGCACCGCGTCCCGACTCGAATTCCGGCAAGTTCGAATGGAGAGGCACAACGCCCGGCCCTACAAGGGGATGGGGCTACAAGATAGAGCAACTCGAAGAGTGGTGGCAGGAAGGGCGTATCCATACAAAAAGGGACGGGACGCCCCGGATGGATGGCTTGAAAGTCTATGTCGACGAAGCACTAGGCAAGCCCCTTCAGAATGTCTGGACAGACATACCCAGAATCGCCAACACGTCATCCGAACGCCTCGGCTACCCGACGCAGAAGCCCCTCGCCCTGCTGGAGCGCATCATCCGCGCCAGCAGCAACCCCGGCGACGTCGTGCTCGACCCCTTCTGCGGCTGCGGCACGGCCATCGACGCCGCCCAGGGGCTCGGCCGCCGCTGGATCGGCATCGACATCACCCACCTCAGCGTCGCCCTGATGAAGTACCGCCTGCAGGACCGCCACGGCCTGCGCGCCGGGCGCGATTACCGCGTCATCGGCGAGCCGCAGGACCTCGCCGGCGCCCGCAACCTCGCCGAGCAGGAGCAGGACGGCCGCTACCAGTTCCAGTGGTGGGCGCTCTCGCTGGTCGGGGCGCGGCCACTGGGTTCAACGGGTTTATCCCGCGAGCGGCGAAGCGAGCGGGGCAGCGGGCGGAGTGGCAAGAAAGGGGCCGACGGCGGCGTCGACGGCGTGATTCACTTCCTCGACGAGGACCGAAACACGCAGCGCGTCGTCGTGCAGGTCAAGTCCGGCAAGGTGAGTCGCCCGGATATCGGCGATCTGCGCGGCCTGCTTGGCGCCGGTACAGCCATTGGGGTCTTCATCACGCTGCAGCCACCCACGAGCCAGATGCAGAAGTCGGCTTTCGAAGCCGGTTACTACGAGTCGGAGCTCTGGGGCCGCTTCCCGCGCGTGCAAATCCTGAC
>DAOUIB010000466.1:0-3468 GCA_034428275.1 Anaerolineae bacterium | reverse complement strand
CTTCCATGTCCCCGTCGTCATCGGCCATGGACTCGCCGTCCCCGTCCATCATTTCATCGTCGCAGTGGCCGGGGAGGGCCAGGACGGTGACGTCACCGGCCGTAATCTGCGGGGCCTCTGGCAGCAGGGGCGCGAGATTGCCGGCGACGAAGTCCGCCGCCTTCTCGTTGGCAGCCTGCATATCCTCCTCGCTCTGGAAGACGTTTACCGCCAGCAACTGGTCGGGCAGAATGCTGGTCAGGGCATAGAGGACGTAGCCCGGAGACTCGCTGATGATGGGCAGGAAGCCCTCGCGAGTGCGCTCCATGATGGTGTCATAGCCGTCCGGGTCGACGCCCGGGTAGTGACGTACGCCAATGAACAGGTCGCCGCCCAGATCGGCGAGGCGCAGCGCCGGGCATTCCATCATGTCCCCGTCGCCGTCGGCGTGAAGCGGCGCGGCGACTGCGGACAGTAGCAGCAACAGGGGCAGAAGTGCACGTGCGGCATTAATCATGGCAACACTTTCTTTCGTTCCGGCCCAGGTATCGTCAGCATACATTAATATCTGGCGACGGTGAAGCAAGGGTTGGTCCCTGCCGCCTGTGGGACTGGCGGGCATGGCAGCGCTTTGGGTTCAGGGACCGTGCTCTGCTTTCCATCCGCCCCGCAGCAGGGGGCCGGCGCTCATCCCCGCAGCCAGCGGGCGGCATCCTTCGCGAAGTAGGAAATCACAAAGTCTGCGCCGGCGCGGCGGATGGCGAGCAGACTCTCAAGGGCTGTACGGCGCAGGTCGAGCCAGCCGTTGGCGGCGGCGGCATGCAGCATGGCGTATTCGCCACTGACCTGGTAGGCGGCCAGCGGCAGACGCGTGTGCATCCGGGCGGCGGCGAGCACGTCCAGGTAGGCCAGCGCCGGCTTGACCATCAGCATGTCCGCGCCCTCGGCCTCGTCGATTTCGAGTTCCAGCATGGCCTCGCGCCGGTTGGCGGGCGGCAGTTGATGGCTGCGACGGTCGCCGAAGGCCGGCGCGCTGTCCGCGGCGTGCTGAAAGGGGCCGTAGAAGGCGCTGGCGAATTTCGCCGCGTAACTGAGAATGCCGGTCCCGGTCAGGCCCTGTGAGTCGAGGGCGGCGCGGATGGCTGCCACCATGCCATCCAGCATGCCGGAGGGCGAGATGAAATCCGCGCCGGCCTGGGCATGCACCACGGCGGCCCGCGCCAGAATGTCGAGGCTGGCGTCGTTGAGCAGATGGCCTTGCGGCAGTTCCGGCCGATAGTGACGGCTGCCCGCCTGGTTGACGATGCCGCAGTGGCCGTGGCCGGTGTAACTGCAAAAGCAGAGGTCGGAAAAGACGAGCAGGTCCGGCGCGGCGTCCTTGAGTTCACGGATGGCGCGGGCGGCGATGCCGTCGGGATCAAAATTCTCGCTGCCCTCGTCATCCTTGCGCGCGGGAACGCCAAAAAGCAGGACTCCGGGGATCCCGAGGGACTGCAGTTCCCGCGCCTCGTCCGCCAGTTGGTCCACGCTGAGTTGCGCCTGGCCCGGCAAGGACGGAAGGGGCCGGCGCTGGCCGGCGCCATGAATGACGAAGAGCGGGTAGACGAGGTCGGCAGGGCCAAGGTCGCTTTCGGCAAGCAACTGGCGCAGGGCGGGGCTGCTGCGCAGACGCCGCGGCCGCCGCCGCAAGTCTGGATTCCCGCTCATGGCGACCCTCCCCTGCCCGTTCAGGCGTCAGTATGCCAGTGCCGCGCCAGCGCGTCCAGCAGGGAGGCCATCGAGTGGTCCTCTGCCAGTTCGACGGCGCGGAAACCGGCCTGCTGCGCGGCGTCGGCCGTCGGCCGCCCGAGGCAGGCGACGGGCAGGCCCTGCAACAGCGCCAGATCGCCCCCTTCATCGTGGAGGCGGGTGAGGGCGTTGCGCAGGATGGAGGCGCTGGTGAAGAGCAGGCCGTCGACTTCCCCCGCGCGCAGCAGGGCCGGCAGATCGACGCCACCCTGCCCCGGTACGTTGCGCCAGGCGGCGACGCCGGTGACGATGGCGCCGGCCGCGCGCAAGGCGTCCGCCGTGTCCGGGGGCGCGACGTCCGATTGCAGCAGCAACACGCGCGTCCCCGCTTTCACCCCCATCGCCGACAGCAACGCGGCGCGATCGCCGGCGGGCGCCTGGGCGCGGGGCCGAATGTCGGGCAGGAGCTCGGCCGCCGCTGCGATAGCGGCGCCCATCAACGCGAGTTTGCAGCGCGTAAAACGGATTTCCGGTTGGCGCAGGCGCTCTGCCAGCGCGGCGACGCTGTTGCTGCTGGTGAGCAGCAGCCAGTCAAAGCGGCGGGCCATGACGGCGTACAGGACCGCGTCCAGCGCGTAGCGGTCTGGCGCTGGCTCGACGGCGAGGCAGGGATATTCCAGCGGGGTGGCGCCACGCTCGCGCAGACCCTCGCATAGCGGCCCGGCCTGATGCGCCGCGCGGGTGACCAGCACGCGTTTGCCCTGCAGGCTCATGGTAGCCCCACCAGGTCGGCGGCGCCCTGCCCGAAGGCCAGTTCTGCCAGTTGCTGTCCCAGGAGTTGGTCCTTGTCCATCGAATCCTCCAGCGTGAGTTCAATCATGCGCGAGCCGTCCGCCGCAAGCACGCGGCCGCGGATATGCAGCCGATCGTCAACCACTGTCGCCAGGGATGCTACCGGCGCGCTGCAGCCGCTGGCAAGGCCGGCGAGGAAGCTGCGCTCGGCGTTGACGGCCTGACGCGTCGGCGCATGGTCGAGCGGCGCGAGCAGACGCAGCAGCGGGTCCTCGTCGCGACATTGCAGCGCCAGCGCCCCCTGCCCCGGCGGCGGCAGCATTAGCTCCGGCGACAGACGCTCGCTGATGCCGGACTCCAGCCCGAGGCGCAGGAGGCCGGCCTCGGCCAGCACGAGGGCATCGCAGGGGCTGTCGGCCTCCAGCAGGCGCCGGACGCGGGTATGGACGTTGCCGCGCAGGGGGACGAACTCCAGGTCCGGTCGATGATGGCGCAACTGGGCGACGCGTCGCGGACTGCCGGTGCCGATGACGGCGCCCATCGCCAGGCGCGCCAGCGGCAGGCCGTCGCGACTGACGAGAACGTCGGCGACGGCGCCGCGCCGCGGGATGGCGCCAATGGTCAGACCTGGCTGAGGGGCGGTCGGCAGGTCCTTGAGGCTGTGCACGGCCAGGTCGACGTCGCCCTCGCGCAGGGCTTCCGTGAGCGCGGCGGTGAAGAACCCGCCGCCAGGCGGGGGTTTAATCGCCCCGGATTGACGGTCGCCCTGGCTGCGAATGACGACCAGGTCCGTGGCGAGGCCGGGCCAGGCGCGTTGCAGAAGCGCGCGCGCATGCCGCGCCTGCCACAGCGCCAGGCGCGATCCGCGGGTGCCGATGCGCAGGGTGCCTGTCCAGGGAGCCATGGAGAAACTATAGGGAATGTCAGCCCTTCCCGCCAAATGCCGCCTTGACCTGGCATCGCGGCAAG
>DAOUIB010000465.1:0-1970 GCA_034428275.1 Anaerolineae bacterium | reverse complement strand
TTTCCCGGCCCGAGGCGGAGCTGATGGTCATCAAGGGCTTTTTCGACGAGTTACTGGAGAGAGTGCCCTTTGAGCGGGTGCGGGAGCGCCTGCAGGCCAGGGTGGAAAGCAAGATTGTCGGCAGCAATGGCGTGGGCGCTTGACCGGACCTTGCACAGGATCACCATTGTTGCATTGCTCTTGCCTGCAACCGGGCGGGTGTGGTGACGCAGTCGCAGTTTGACGAGAAATGGCGGCCACAATACCACTTCTCGCCGCCGGCCTGGTGGTTGAACGACCCCAACGGGCTCGTTTGGCACGACGGGGAATACCACCTTTTCTATCAACACTGTCCCGAAGCGTTGGAGTGGGGGCCCACGTACTGGGGCCACGCCGTCAGTCCGGACCTGGTCCACTGGCGTCACTTGCCCGTTGCCCTTGTTCCCGACGGCATAGGCTCTATCTGGTCCGGAGGAGCAGTGGTCGACCGGGCCAACAGCAGCGGTCAGTTGCCGGACGGCGGCATGGTGGCGGTATTTTCCTACGAAGACCAGAGCCAGGGCATCGCATACAGCTCTGATCGCGGTCGCAACTGGACGATGTACGCCGGCAATCCGGTCATCCCCACAGCGAACACCGACTTCCGTGACCCAAAAGTTTTCTGGTACGAACCCGACCAGGTCTGGGTGATGGCCATTGCGAAGGGCCGAAACGTTCAATTCTACAACTCGCCGGACCTGATCCACTGGACCAGGACGGGGGAATTCGGTGGCTGCCACGGCAGTATCAGCACGATTTGGGAGGTGCCGGACCTGTTTCCGCTTGAGTTGGACGGCAGGGAGCGCTGGGTCCTGCTGGTCAGCGCCGGCGGTGGTCCGGGCGGCCTCGGCGTGCAGTACTTCATCGGCGATTTCGACGGTCAGACCTTCACCAACGAGAATCCACCTGGGACAACCCTGTGGCTGGACCATGGACCCGACAATTACGCGGGGACCACCTGGAACGACACCCCGGATGGATCGCGGGTCTATATCGGCTGGATGAGCAACTGGGAATACGCGGCTGACATCCCGACTTCCACCTGGCGCGGGGCCATGACCCTGCCGCGTGAATTGCGCCTGGTCAAAACGCCTGAAGGCGCCCGCCTGGCGCAGCGGCCGGTCGAGTCCCTGCGCGCGTTGCGAGGCGACGCCCGGTATGTGCCGGCGCAGGCGATTCGCCCGAATGAGAATCTGCTGGCAGGCATGCGGGGCAGGACGCTGGAAATCATGGCAGACATTGAACCGGGTGACGCCGAGTCCCTTGGGCTGCGTGTGTTCCGGGGAGAGAATCAGTGGACTGAACTGCGATACAATGTGGAGTGTGGCAGTCTGGTCCTGGACCGTTTCCGGTCGGGAAGTACAGACTTCAACGATGGCTTTGCCCTGGCCTGCGAAGCGCCATTGCCTTTGGAAGAGGGCAGTCTCGGACTGCATGTGTTCGTCGATCGCTCGTCGGTCGAGGTCTTTGCCAATGACGGCAGGGCGGTACTCAGCGGCCAGGTATTCCCGGGCGAAGGCAGCGATGGACTGGAGCTCTACGCCAGCGGTGGCGAGGCGCATTTGCGCTCCCTGACGGTCTGGCAGCTGGCGAGCACCTGGAGTAACGAGGGCTGAAGGAGAGCGCGATGGACGATCTGCAGCGCGAGATCATCCTGGACCATGCCCGCAATCCGCGCTACCCTGGCATACTGGATCCCGCAGACCTCGATCATGAGGAAGACAATCCCCTTTGTGGCGACCGCCTGCGCCTGACCTTGCGACTGGATGCAGAGGGACGGATTTGCGACGTCGCCTGGGACGCGGAAGGTTGCGCCATCAGTCAGGCGAGCGCTTCCATGCTGGCAGAACGCATTCTGGGGCAATCGCTCGCCGAGGCGAGGCAGATCACCCGTGAGGAAATGCTGGACATGATTGGCATCCCGCTGGCGCTCAATCGGGTCAAGTGCGGCC
>DAOUIB010000464.1:0-25919 GCA_034428275.1 Anaerolineae bacterium | reverse complement strand
TCAGGTGGGCAGCGGGCCCTTCAGATTTGTGGATTACATACCGGGGGAACGGGTCGTGCTTGCGCGAAATCCGGACTATTCCTGGGGGCCGGAATTCCTCGATCTTCCCGACAGCGGCGCCGTCGACTCCGTCGAATTTCGCTTCCTTGACCACCTGAAGTCGAGGGAAAGCGCCCTGAGGTCTGGTGACGTCGACTTGCTGGACGGTCTGCTGCCGTCCGAATTGCGAGCAGGCGAGGCTGCCGGCATGCGCAGTGAACTGGTCCCTGTGCCGGGTCAGCCACTGATGTTTCACTTTAATACAGCCCGCTTTCCGACCAGTTTGCGCGGCCTTCGACAGGCCCTGATTCTGATGACCAACCGCGCTGCGATCGCCAACGCCGGAGGGCAACCGGTTGCCCCGGTCGCCTGGGGGCCACTGTCAGAAAACACGCTGTACTTTTACGGCAATCTGCGGGGTCTCTATGCCCTGGATCGGCAATTGGCAGGTGACTTGCTGGAGCAATCCGGCATCGCCGACTCGGACGGCGACGGTTGGCTGGACGTCGACGGGATCCCCTTGCAACTGGATATTTTGGTGACGCCGGCGAATTCAATACCGCAGGCAGCCGACCTGCTCGTCGCCCAATGGCGCGACGCCGGAATCCGCAGCAGCCTGCGCCCCGTGCCAACCCGCGATGCCCTGCGTGAACGGGTTCGACAAAATGACTATCACCTGGTTGCGAGCGCGCACCAGGGCTTCGACCCCGCATGGCTCGGGGAATACTTCGGCAGCGATGGCGCTTCCAACTGGAGCCGTTTTCAGGATGACGAGTTGAACGACCTGTTGCGTGAGGCCCTGGCAAATGCCGAAACGCGCGCGCGCTTCAGCATGTACGCCCGTGTGCAGCAAATCATCATGGACCGGGCAATCGTTCTGCCACTGCGGGATCAGGTCAACATCGTCGCCGTGGCGCCGGCACTCAACGGGCTGCTTTGGGATGCTTCCGGATTGATTCCCTGGCTCCACAATTTGCATTTCCTCAATGCGTAGCCTGGATAGTGGTATTCCAGATTTGCACCGCGCCCGCTTCCTGCAGCGCCAGCGCCACGTCTGCGGTAACGGTCTCTTCCACCAACGCGATGACTACGCCGCCGCGCCCTGCGCCGGACATTTTTGCGCCGGCGGCACCGGCAGATCGTGCTGCGGAAACGAGTCTGTCAAGCAGGGGCGAGGAAACACCTAGCTCGCCCAGCAGTGCGTGATTTTCGTACATCAGGGGGCCGAGCGCAGGTGGCTGCCTGCAAGCCAGTATTTGCAAGGCCTTTTTGACTATGGCGCCAATGTCCTCAAGGATGACGGCTGTCCCTTCCGGATGCAATTGCAGGCGCTCGCGGACGGCGCTGACGGGAACATGGGTGGCGCATCGATCGCCGCTGTCCGCAACCAGCAATTGAAACCCCTGGGCCACAGGGACGGGCAGAGGGTCCTTTCCTCTTGTGAAACAAAGTGCCCGTTCATGAACAATGACGGTGTTGTCGATTCCGCTCGGCGTGCCGTGAAAGAGGGATTCAGTTTCGAATACGATGTCGTTTAGTTCTGCAACAGCGATCGACCGGCCGGCATACCTTGCGAGCGCGCGGGTGAGAGCAGTCGCAATGGCCGCGCCACTGCCAAGGCCACAGGCCTGCGGAATTCCTGAATCCAGAAGGACAGAAACCTCCGGAGCAGAGATCTGAAGGCGGCACAGCACTGTCATTAGCATTTGCAAAAGCAGGGGGTCGCTTTTCTGCGGCAGATGCGGCGCCGCCAGCAGGGCTCCATTGACGGAGCGAAACTCCAGCGCCGCGGCCCTTTCCCCGATCGACACCTCTGCGCGCAAGGCGGGAAAGGGCAGGGCGATCGCCGGTTGCCCGTGCACGACAGCGTGTTCGCCAAACAGGATTATTTTCGCCGGGGCGCTTTCGAGAATCACGAGTTAAGCGCGCCAGGAACGTAGAGGATCACCAGGAAGCTGATCGCCCACAGCGCGATGGCCACTTGCAAGGGACGATCCATGGACAGAATCTCGTCGGGCGCGGCAAGCGTTTCCTTGACGTGAATGAGCCAGAGATAACGGAGCAGTCCGTAAAGCACGAAGGGAATCGTGATCAGTGCGCTGTTCGTATTGGCCACGCGGATGGTCTCCGCCTCGGTGGCATAGAGCAGGTAGGCGACGAAGGTGCTGGTCATGACAAATCGCAACATGTCATCGAGCAGGGCCAGGTTGTAGTATCGAAAGGCGATGCGTATTTCAGCGGCCTTATCGGCCAGCAATAGCAATTCCTGGCGACGCTTGGCGACGGCCAGAAACAGGGCCAGCAAGGCGCTGCAAATATAGAGCCAGGGAGAAAAACTGCTTACCTCAACGATGACCACCCCGGCAAGCACGCGCAACACGAAGCCCGCCGTGATGCTCAGGAGATCAATGAGGGCAACGTTGCGCAACCAGCGCACGTACAGCAACTGCAGCACGAGATAGCCGATGAATACCGTCACCAGCCCTGAATCGAGCAATATGGAGCCAAGGAGGGCGACAATCGCCAGCAGCAGGGCTGCCAGACGGGTCTGACCAGGCGTGATTTCCCCGGACGCCAGCGGCCTCATTCGCTTGACAGGATGTTTGCGGTCAGACTCCAGGTCCACCAAGTCATTGAGCAGGTACACGCTGCTTGTGACCATGCACAGCAGCACGAATCCGATGACGACTTCCCCGAGTAGCCTGCCCTGCATCAACTTGCCATCGAAGACCAGACCGGCAAAGATGAGCAGGTTTTTGCTCCATTGACCGGGCCGCATTTCGCGCCAGAGTGAGTTGAAACTGCGCATGGGACCCCGCTGACCGTCCACCGCGCCGCAAGTATAGCGCAGCGCAACCTCGTTTCCGGACACCTGCGAATTCAACCCCGCTGTCCGGGACCGAGAATCCCGGGCTCATCAGTTCCTGTATAATGGGCAGGGTAGCGTCTTGCAGCGTTTGAGGTTGCATGCTGGAGTTTCTAGTCGGCAACAACACACTTTCGACGATCGTGGCCTTTGGCCTGGTCCTGATTCCTGCAATCTTCATCCATGAAGCCGGGCACTTTCTGGCGGCGAGGGCGACAGGAATCGCGATTCTGGAATTTGGTATCGGCTTTCCTCCCCGGGCGTGCATCCTCGCCCGTCGCGGCGCCACCATTTACACCCTGAACTGGCTACCCCTCGGGGGTTTCGTGCGTCCCCTTGGCGAATCCTTCGTTCACCCGCAAGGGGAAGAGGCCCTGGACGCCGACCGCAGACGATTACAGCTTGAAATGAGCGCATCCGGCGCCTCAACAGACCGGTTGCTGGCGCTGAATGAGGCCGGGCCGCTGGCCCGCATTCTGTTCATGGCTGCCGGTTCGGCCGCCAATCTGTTGACTGCCACGCTGCTCTTTGTGCTGGTCGGTCTGGTCGGAATCCCGACGATCGTCGGAGGCAGTGCGGGCATCGTCGCTGTTTCGGGTAACAGCGAAGGCCGGTGGAGCGATTTTCAGCAGGACGAACACATAACGCTTCTCGACGGGCGGTATTTTGATAGCGCTGAAGAATTGTTGTCGCGCCTGTTGCTGTTGCAGGGCGAAACGGTATCCCTGACGGTGGCAGGGGAAGGAAAAGAAAGGGACATTCGCATAGCAGTGCCTGACATGGATTTTGACAGTCAGGTGTATGTTGTGCAGGTGGCATCTTCGTCGCCGGCTCAACGGGCGGGCATATTGCCGGCGGACAGAATCGTCGCGCTCAATGGCCAGGCTATTTCAGGGTTTACGGACTTGCCGGACCTCATGCGGACGAACGGGTCCGGGGAAATCGTCCTGACAGTTGAGCGGGGCGAGAATAGCCTCGACCTTGCCCTGACGCCGCGGCTCAATCCGCCCGAAGGTGAGGGCGCCATAGGCATCGGCATCGTACCGGCGTGGAATCTGGACGGTCTGGTGCTGGTGGAAGGCGGCTGGCAGGAAGGGATCGCCCATCTGTCGCTGCCGGAAGCCCTGCGTTTCAGTCTTGAACAGGTGCACCTGTTCGTTCGAACCCTGGTGAACCTGCCCGGTCAACTGCTGTCCGGTTCCCTGCGGCCGGAAGAGGCCAGGCTGATGAGTCCGCTGGCGATCAGTCAGGTGGGCGGACGATTCCTGCAGGACAGCATTGCAGAGAATCAGCCCTATATCATTCTCAGCTTTGTCGCCCTGATTAGCATTGCCCTTGGGATCACCAACCTGCTGCCCTTGCCGGCACTTGACGGAGGACGAATCCTGTTTGTGCTTTACGAGGTGATAGTCGGGCGCCCGGTTGCCCCGGAACGTGAGGGTATGGTTCACCTCTTTGGCATGGTGCTCCTGCTCTCCCTGATGTGCATCACGATTGTCAATGACTTGCTGAATCCCGTGACCACCTTGCTGCCCTGACGGAGAAACAGGGATGAATGCTGACTTCGACGCGACCGGAAACCCGGATGCCGGTCAACGTCCCGGCTTTGAAGACGCGCTCCGTGCCCTGCGGCAATGGGACGGGGGCGTGCCAGGGCCAGCCATTTTCTACGGCTTCTCGGATATGGACGAACCACGCTTGGATCGCTTTGGCGTGGTCTGGCAGGAACTGCAGCCGGCTCGCCGCGCCAGCCTCTTGCGTCATCTGACCGAGGCCAGCGAAAGCAACGTTGACCTGAATTACCGGGCGCCGGGGATGTTGGCGCTCAGGGACGCTGCGGCGGCCGTGCGCAGGGCAGCCATTGAGCTCCTGTGGGAGGACGAATCAAGGGAATTGCTGCGAGAACTGCTGGCATTGGCGCAAGGGGACGAGGCCCTGTCCGTGCGCAGCGCCGCCGCCAGCGCACTGGGACGCTACGTGCTGGCCGCTGAGCTGGGCAAGCTTGAGAGCGGCCGGGGCGTGGCGGTGCAACAGGTGTTGGGCGCACTATGGCTGGATCACGAGGAAGACAGCGAGTTGCGCAGACGCGCACTGGAGTCTCTGGCCAACTCAAGTGCGGCGATAGTGCCCGGGGCGATACTGGAAGCCTGGCGCAGTGACGACCATGACTTGCGTGCCAGCGCCCTTTACGCCATGGGCCGCAGCTGCGACCAGCGCTGGGAAGAGATTGTTCTGGATGCCTTGAGGCATGACGATCCGGCGCTGCGTTACGAGGCCGTTCGGGCCAGCGGCGACCTGGAAATCCTCACGGCCGTGCCCGTGCTTGGTGAATTGCTGCAGGACCAGGATGCGGAAATACGCGGTGCCGCGATTCAGGCTTTGGGCGAAACAGGTGGCTCCCGCGCGATATCGCTGCTGCAACAACTGGCAGCGGAGGCGGAAGAAGAATCAGATGAATTGTTGCTGGAGGCCGTGGAGGAAGCGCTCGAAAACGCGAGTTTCGGTAATCTGGACCTCAAAACTGATTTCGGAGAATAGGGCTTTAGGCTGAACCCAGCAAGGTCTGCAGTTTCAGCGCGAGATTCATGTTGCCCTGAATCTTGAGTCGACCGCTCATGAAAGCCTGCATGGGGTTGAGTTCGCCGTCCACCAGAGCAGCCCAGTCATCCGCCAGCGCCAAAAGCGTCATTTCCGGGTTTTCGGCCGGTCCGGTCCCGCTCAGGACTTCTCCCTCGCCCACCTTTACCCAGTAGAGCCCGCCATTTTCGCCGTCGAGGTCGAATTGAATGGTGGCGTTCAGGTCGTCCGTCACTGCCGGATCGAGATTGTTGGCGATGTCCTCGAAAATCTGGGCAATCTCCTGTTTGCTCGCCATTCAGACCTCCTGCGCCTTTCACTCCGTCAATATATCACCGATGCCAGGATTGGTATACTCTGAAATCACCCGGAAAGAGGGGACGGAGCGCGCGATGCGACCAGTGTGGTTGACCATGGCTCTTTGCCTGCTGTTCCTGTTGGCCGGCGGCGTTTCAGGACAGGACCCGGCCCGGGGACAAATCGCCTGGCTGGATACGAACTATAACCTGTGGCGCTACGACGCCGCCCAGGAAATTCAGGTCCGGTTGACCCGTGACAGCGCTGATCTTCGGCGCTATTTGTGGCCCACCTGGTCCCTGGACGGACGCCTCGCCTGGTTCGGACACGAAATTGCCGATGGCAAACTGGTCTTCACGGCGTGGGTCCAGCATGAGCCAGGCGCGCCGCCACGCCGGATTTACCTGGGCGCCGAGGCCTTCAACTACGCTTACTGGTCACCGGCGGACTGCGGCGACGACCCGGATTGTCGCGTACTTGCGCTTTTGCTGAGCAGCAACACCCAGGGCATGTTCGTGGAACTGGTCAGGGATACGCCCGCGACGGTCGGAGGAAACGTCCGCTTGCGGGGAGGCCCACCCTTCTATTTCAGCTGGAGCCCGGACGGCGGAAGTTTGCTGCTGCAACGGAACAATCGTCGCTTCGACATTTACGATGTTTCTGAAGATCGAATTCAGGCCACACTTGATGCCATGCCTGGCAGAATTCAGGCCCCGCAATGGTCGCCGGTTGATGATCGCCTCTTGCTCGGAGTGCGGCAGAGCGATGGCCGCAGCGCCCTGGTCGTGCAGGATGGAGAAGACAATCTTCCCCTGGCCGAAAATTTGCCCGGTGCAGTGGCCTTCAACTGGTCTCCGGACGGGCGTCGCGTCGCCTGGCGCGAGCAATCGACGAAGGGATACGGACCGCTGGTCGTTTCGGATGCCGCAAGCGGTGAGCGCCTGACGGGCAGTCTGACGGATGGCGTCCTGGCCTTTGTCTGGGCCCCCAATGGAAAGCGCATTGCGTGGCTTGAGTTTGACCTCCCGGCACGAAACGTGAGCGCTTCACGTGGAAGCGGTTTTCTGGCCCAGGCAGCGACCTCTTTTCCTCGACTGCGTTGGCGCTTGCTGGACCTGGAGAGCGGTGAAACCCTGGCCAGCCCGCCATTTTTGCCGACGCAGGAAATGCTCTACTACGTCACCTATTTCGACCAGTTTGCGCAAAGCCATCGCCTTTGGTCGCCGGACAGCCGCCAACTGGTCTATGGCGAACTGCGGCAGGGCGGCCCTCTCGTACAATTGCTGGACGCCGATCGCATGAGTGACGGGCCGTCGACCCTGGCGCCGGGCTGGATCGGAATCTGGGACTACGGCGAGTCGTGAGACAATCTTCCCCCGGTATACTGCGATATGCGCTACTGCTGGCCGTGATTCTCTTTCCGCCGGCGACGAGGGCGCAGGAGATTGCCACGTCGACACCGGTACGGATCAATATCCCGGAAGGGGGCGTAGCTGCGCTCCTGCCCGTCGCTTCGCCGACTGCCACGTGGACGCCCACGCCTGCAATTGTCATGTTGGAAGCGAAGGCGGAAGCCGGCCCGGTCAATGTGCGGGCGGACGCCGACATCGAATCAGATCGCCTGGGAACGATCCAGGCCGGGGAACTTTATCCCGTTTTGGGGCGCCGTTTCCGCTGGTTGCAGATTCAGTTTCTCTCCGCGCCGGATGGTCGCGCGTGGGTTTTTGAAGAGCTTGTGACCATAACGGGCGATGCAGGCAGCATACCAAACCTGGTATTGGCAGCACCGCCGGCGATCGCCGGGGCTCAGCTGGATGCAACCCGGACCCAGGCGGCCTTCACACTAACGCCGGGCGCCGTGCTGACGATGACCGCGAGTGCAAGGATTCTGGACTTGCCGGGACGGGAGCTGGACCTGTCGGCTGCGGAGGGGGGAGAGAGCGGCGGTCGCAACAACCTGTTGCCCACCTATACCTATCCTCCCAATCTGGTGTTGGCTACTGCCACCCCACTCAATCAGATTGAAACGGAAGCTCCGGAAGCCCGGCAACAGGTGCCTGGCGTTCCGGAGCGTATACCGCCGGCCGTGCCGATTGCCTTGCTGGCGACGGGCGGCCTGCTGGGTCTGGTCCTGTATTCCTTGCGTAGCCGCTAACTAGTGGCTGCAGGATCCGCTTGAACAACAGGCGTCGCCCTCGCCCTCGTCGCTGCGGAAGGAATGGCCGCAACCGCAACTGGAAACGGCATTGGGGTTGTCGATTCGGAATCCGCCGCCCATCAGGCTGTCAATATAGTCAATGGTGGCGCCCTGCAAATACATCAGGCTGGTGGGATCGACCAGCAGGCGAACGCCATCAACCTCAACGACCCGATCGAAATCGCGGGCGTTTTCCTCAAAAGCCATGCCATATTGCATCCCGGAACATCCGCCGCCGCTGACGAAAACCCGCAGCGCGTGGTTGGGAATCGAACGTTCTGTCAACAGGTTCCTAATGACAGTTACGGCATTGGGGGTCACGCTAAGGACCGGGGCGTCAATCTGTATGGTATCAGCCATCGTTATTCTCCCGCCATGGGCATCCACACCATTGTAACGACATCTCTGCCCGCCGTCAATTTTTGCAACAGACCGCAAGCACTGTCTTGCAGAGGGAAATTCGCCTGACTATACTGCTTTTGGGAATCAGGCGAATGGGTCGTGACTTGGCAGGTAGAAAAACGTGACAGAACCAGTCTGGTTAACTGCAGAAGGCAAGCTTGAGTTGCAACGCGAACTGACGCAGTTGCTTAACGTGAAACGGCCCGAGCTGGCGCGCAAACTCAAGGAAGCCGTGGCCCAGGGTGACCTCAAGGAAAATGCGGACTACCATGACACGCGAGAGCAACAGGCGTTTGTAGAGGGACGGATACAGTACCTGGAAGTCGTTCTGCGCCAGGCCAGAATCATCAATGAAGGGGAAAACCAGGGCGTGGTGCGCCTGGGTTCAGTCGTCACCATCCGCGAAATTGGCGAGCAGGAAGACGAGACCTACCGAATTGTAGGCGCCGCCGAGGCCAACCCCCGCGAAGGAAAGATTTCCCACGAAAGCCCTATCGGCAGGGCCTTGCTGGGTTGCCGCAAGGGCAGCAAGGTGCAGGTGCGCACCCCAGGCGGCGAAATGACCGTCAGAATTCGCAACATCGAATAGGCGCGCGTTCTACGCGATTGCCCTCCGGAAAACGGGTCTTTCCCTAGCCAACCGGTCTGAAATCGCCCGGGCCATCGAAGGGGTCTTCCTGCGGCGGTACAACGGGGCCGGTAACATCCGTCGAAGAGCCGGAGGGCCGGGTCCGACCGCTCGTCCGGGATGGAGGCGAGTGAGGTCGGGTTGCCTGCGCCGGGTTCAGGGCAGGCAACGTCGGCGCTGTATGAGATACAGGGTCGAAGATGCCGCCCTTGTGCCAGACCGAGATCTCCGTGGTCGCGCTTTCCAGAAAACTGTTTGAAGGCGCATTGCCCGTGGCGCCCCACAGGACGTCGATTACCCGCACGCGCAGGCGAAGCGCATTGGTCTCCAGATACGCCGTGGCGCCGGGTTCGAGAGGGACGATATTGCCTCTCGTTTCCAGCCGGGCCCGGGCCGTCGGGTCATTGATGACGATTCCCGTGGCGAAAATGGTGGTCATGGAGCGGACAGGATCGTCCTTGTCGAACAGCCAGGCTTCCAGCGCAGAAACGTTGGCTATGCCATGGGTCGCGTCATCGGCCGCCGTCACACCGCATTCGCCGAGGAACGCCTTGTCATTCGCCTGGATTTCCCAGGAATCGTCGTATTCTGCGCTGCTGCCCTGAAACACGGACAGTCGCCGCAATACGGGCTGCCCGGCTTCTGTGTCACCGCTGTGAATTGCTTCCGGCTCCCGTCGGCGCAAATGAGAGGGGACGGTCGGCATGCTCACGGAACCCGGACGCCGACGCCAAAGGGCCTGGGCGCCTGCGACCACCGTGGGTTGCAGCACCAGTCTGTTGACGAGGGTCAGAACGATGGCGCCAATTACAACCACGACCGGACCCACGACGAAAGGCTCCACGTCACCCTGCACGCTGGGCTCCGGAGGCGCTGCCATGCTGGTCAATTGTGCCCGTTCCGCCAGGGGCAGGAAGCCCGCGTCGCTGATGCCCAGGGAACGCACGATGCTGACGGGATCGTCCACGGCACTGAGCAGGCGTACGAGGTTCTCGTTGAATTCCGGGCTGGTCACTGCCGTATTGACCGCCAGGCGATAGCGTTCAACCAACAGTTGCGTCCAGATGTTTTGCCAGCCCTGCGCCAGCTGGGCAGGGGCTGCATCGCGATAAACCGTTGGCGAAATGGAATAGGCCCAGCCAAGCCCCAGCAGAAAGGGCAAGACCATCAGCAGCAGGGAACGTCGCTGCGGCATGGCCTTGCGCACGGCGGATTCATTAAAAGCTGCGAAGGTACCGGAAATGGCGCTCTTTATTCGATGCACAGGCTTCGCCCCCCAAACCATGTTGAGCATGAAGCCCCTCTATTTTAGCGAATGGCTCGGACATGCAAAACAACGCCAGGTGTCAGGAGCCGGCCGGTTCCGCCTTTTCAAGCGCGTCTTCTGTAAATTCAAGATCGCACTGGCTGCAACGCACCCTGCCGCGGCCGCGCTCAAGCAAGAGTTTTCCGCAGGACGGGCAGGGCTGCCGCAAGGGCCGGTCCCAGGTGCTGAAGTCGCATTTGGGGTAACGCACACAACTGTAAAAGGTCCGACCGTTTCTGGTGCGACGCTGCGCCAGTTCTCCGGCGTGTTCTTCACCGCATTGGGGACAGGCGATTCCCATCCCCAGGGATTCGCGATGCGTACATTCCGGAAAACGCTTGCAGGCGATGAACATGCCGAAGCGGCCCAGGCGCGTCACCAGGGTTTTTTCCCCGCCGCATTCGGGGCAGTCACGACCTATGGGCTGCTCGACGGGGGAGACAGGCATGTGCTCTCGCGCGAACTCCAGCCGGCGCTGAAAGGGCTCGTAAAACTCACCCAGCATGGGCCGCCAGGCGAGCCGGTCACCGGCAATCTCATCCAGCTTGTCTTCCATTTGCGCAGTGAATTCGTAGTCCATCACGTCCGGGAAATATTCGAGCAAGAGATCCACGACCGTTGAGCCGATGGACGTTGGCACAAGATGGCGCCCCTCCCGCGTGACGTAATGCCTTTGCTTTATCTTGGCGATGATGTTGGCGTAAGTGCTGGGCCGCCCGATCCCGCGCTCCTCAAGGGCCCTCACCAGACTGGCCTCGGTCAAACGGGGAGGCGGCTGCGTGAAATGTTGTTCCGGCAAGAGCTGCGCCAGCTGCAGCGCGTCGCCCCTGGCGAGCGCCGGCAAGTCAGGGCTTTTCCTGTCCGTGACTTTTCCGTCGCCACTCACGGCGAGGAAGCCCGGAAAGCGCAGGGTACGGCTGGACGCCCGGAAGAGGAATTCTTGCGTCGCTTCTCTCCTGGATGCCTCTATGTCGACTCGGATGGTATCGTACCTTGCATTCGACATTTGGCTGGCGACGAAACGTTGCCAGATCAATCGGTAAAGTCGCAGCTGTTCCGGGGACAGCGAGTTGCTGACATCATCCGGCCGCAACTGGACCAGGGTGGGGCGAATCGCTTCATGAGCTTCCTGGGCACTGCGCGCCCGGGTCCGGTAAACGGGGGGCTTGTCAGGCAAGTACTCCGCACCGAAACTCTTGCGGATGAATTGACGGGCATCGCGTCTTGCCTGGTTTGATACGTTGACGCTATCCGTGCGCATATAGGTGATGAGGCCGGTCGTTCCCTTCTCACCCAATTCAATGCCCTGATAGAGTTGCTGTGCGATGCGCATGGTATTGGCCGGATTCATACCCAGCCGGCTGGAGGCCGTTTGTTGCAAGGTGCTGGTCGTAAAGGGCGCCGAAGGCCGGCTCACGGCGGTGCCGCGGCGCAGGGAGGCGACCCCATAGCGACACTGCCGCAGCGAATCCAGCAGGGGCTCGACTTCCGACAGGCTGGCAGGGCTGGAACCCGGCTCCGGGCGAATGGCTTGATCCCCTATGCGCACCAGTCGCGCACGAAAACGCTGAACAACGCCGTTTTCGCCGTGGCTCTCCTTGTCCAGATCAGCGTCGATCGTCCAGTATTCCTGCGGCACAAAGTCCCTGATTTCCCGTTCCCGTTCGACGACCAGACGCACGGCCACGCTCTGCACGCGACCTGCAGTCAACTGGTTGCTGACCTTTTTCTTGAGCACCGAGCCCACGTCGTAGCCAACCAGACGGTCCAGAATGCGACGGGCCAGGTAGGCGTTCACCCGTTCCTGATTGATGTCGCGCGGGTTGGCGAAGGCTTCACGGACGGCGTGGTCCGTGATTTCGTGGAAGACAACCCGATGCGTGCGCCCGGCGTCCATGCCCGTCGCTTCCGTCAAATGCCAGGCGATCGCTTCGCCCTCGCGATCCGGATCGGTCGCGAGATAGATTTCATCGGCACTGTCCGCAAATTCGCTCAGTTTCCTGACGACGTCGCGTTTCTTTTTGGGAATGCTCCAGGAAGGTTCAAAATCGTTGGCAACGTCGACGGCGTTGCGGCCGCGCTTCAGGTCACGGATGTGCCCCACGGAGGATTCGACGGTATAGCCGGTGCCCAGAAAATTGCGCACTGTCCGGGCCTTGGTGGGCGATTCGACGATAACCAGCTTCCCGATCCTGCGCCTTCTCGTCGCCCTGGACCGTGATTTTTTCCTGCCGCTTTTCTTTCCCCTGGCTCGCGCTGCCGCTTTGGGTTTGGGGAGGCCGGCGTGAGCGTCGGTGGCGCCCATGCGAAAGAGGGAGGTGCCGCAAACATCACACTTGCCCCGGGACCCGGGTGAACCGTTTGCCGTATAGACCGCTTCGGGACTGTTGAGTTCCCGCTTTTCCTTGCAACCGAAGCAGTACGCCGTCAGCGCATCTTCCATAGAAACGGTTTCCGATCCTTTAGAGGTATTTGTAGTTCTTGGTGGTCAACAGCTTGCTGACGACCTCGCGCACATCCTGGCTGCGGTCCTTGTGGCAAAGCAGCAGGGCGTCCTGCGTCTCGACGACAATGAGGTCTTCGATGCCAATGGTGACCGTCAATTTGTCACTGTAGACCAGCGTATTGCAGGTGTCCAGCACCACATTGGCCGCCGTATGGCCCCGGAAGTGGTTGCCTTCACGGTCCAGCGCCAGCACGTCGAAGAGCGAACCCCAACTGCCGACGTCGTTCCAGCCGATATCCACGGGAATGACGACCATGTCACGGGCATTTTCCATGACGGCAAAGTCGATGGAAATGTTACGGATGTTGTCCCAGTTGCTCTCCAGCGTATCCACCCAGGCCGGGCTGTCCAGCGCTGCCCCGATGGTCTTGAGCTGGTCATACATCATCGGCTGCTGACGCCGGTATTCCTCCATCGCCCGACGCGTGGTCCAGATAAACATGCCGGAATTCCAGCTGTACTCCCCGGACCGCAGAAAGCCGGTAGCAGTCTCTTCATCGGGTTTTTCGACGAATCCGAGGGAATTGAAGACGTCAAAATCGGCAATCCGGTCGCAATGCTCTCCCTGATGAATGTAACCGAATCCGGTCGAGGGATGATCCGGCCTCAGTCCCAATGTGACGATCTTGCCCTTGCCGGCGACCTGCCGGGCGGCCTCCAGCGACTGCAGGAACCGTTCAACGTCCTGAATGTGATGGTCTGCCGTGAGAATGGCGACCGTTGCCAGCGGGTCGCGCCGGTTGATCACGGTCATGCCCAGACCGGCTGCCGGCGCCGTGTTGCGGCCGTAAGGTTCCACGATGTAATTGGCGGAGGGGATCGCCGGCACGTCGGCGTGCATCTCGTCAAAACAGGAGCGGCTGGTGACCACGTAGATCCGTTCCGGCGGAAAGAGGGGAGCGAGACGCTCCACGCTGACGCGAAAGAGGGAGCGGTCGGCTTCCGTCAGGGGCAACAATTGCTTGGGTCGGTCCTGGCGGCTCATGGGCCAGAGCCGTGTGCCACCGCCGCCGGCAAGAATCATTGCATAGAAATGGGCCGTCATGCTGAACTCCCCGTTTCAGACAGGCTGGCTGCGGGAATATTGCATGGGGCCGACCTTTCGCGCAAGGCCACGCAACTCCAGAATTGTCAGGGTGCTGCTGACGGCCGCGACAGGCATCCGACATTGACGGGCAAGATCATCCACGTGCGTCGGCTCGACTCCCAGCAATGCGAGCAGACTGGCTTCACTCTCATTGGCAGGAACGACCTGCCTGGCCACAACGGCCGTTTCCGCGCGCGTCCAGGCAAGATTCAATTCATCAAGTATGTCACCCACGCCGGTGACCAGTTTGGCGCCATCCTGAATCAAGCGATGGCAACCGGCGCTGGCAGGGTCGTGGATGTTGCCCGGCACGGCGAATACTTCCTTGCCCTGTTCGCCGGCGATGTTGGCCGTGATGATGGCCCCGCTGGTCAGGGGCGCCTGAATCACCAGAATGCCCAGCGAAAGCCCGCTAATGAGCCGGTTGCGTCGCGGAAAATTCCGTCCTTCCGGCAGGGCTCCCGGCGGGTATTCGCTGATCAGGGCTCCCTGGTGGCGAATCTCCTGCGCCAGTTGGCGGTGACTCGCGGGATAAATGACATCCACGCCACTGCCGAGCACGGCCAGGGTGCGCCCACCGCCCTTCAATGCGCCGCGGTGGGCGGCGGCATCGATGCCATAAGCCAGGCCGCTGATAACGGCGATGCCCTGCACGGCGAGGTCCTCGGCCAGTTTGCCCGCCACGTCGCGACCGTAGGTAGTGGCCTTGCGCGTGCCCACCAGGCCAAGGGCGTGACGGTCCCCCGGCGACAATTCCCCGCGGATGTACAGAGTCAGGGGTGGATCAGGTATGTTCCGCAGCGACTCTGGATAGTCCTCGTCCAGCAAGGTCAGGAATTCTGCGCCGCAGGCCCTGATGCGCTCGACTTCGCGCTCCAGGTCCAACTCGCGCCGTAACGCGACCAGCCGACGCCGCAGCCTTCTGTCCAGGCCGGCCTGCGCGAGTTGCTGTTCACTGGCCAGCCAGGCATCCCCCAGGTCGTCGAAATAGCCCCGCAGCCGCTCCAGCCGTCTTGGCCCGATACCCGATACCAGACTGAGACCCAGACAGGCGAGGCGGGCTTGCGGCGGGTTCTGCGAGCTTGCAGGGTTCAGGGTGTCTTTCACAGAACGATCGAAACCAGTCAGTCGGAGAGCAGACCGTCCGGCAGTTGCACGCGCAAATAGCCGTCGGCGATGCGGGTTTCCAGTATGGTCTCTGCGGTTGCCGGGAACAAGATCTCTCCAGGACCTGGGCCCTTTACGATGTAAACGTCATTGGCGCCCGTCTCAATGATGTCCTGGATAGTCCCCAGTTCGCAACCCTCTGCAGTAATGACGCGTAGCCCTACCAATTGATACAGGTAGAATTCGTCCTCCTCCAGAGGTACGGCGTCCTCAATGGCAACCAGTACCTTGAGTTCGCGCAACAGTTCGGCTGCGTTGCGGTCATTGACGCCATGCAGTTTGAGCAGGCCGAATTGCTGGTGCATGCGCATGTGTTCAACGCGCCAGACCTGGGCATCGCGAGCCTCCAGGTCCGTGGCCAGGTAGATTTGAGGCAGGTCGCCGATTCGTTCCGGATAGTCCGTCAGCAGGCGCACCCGCAGTTCGCCGCGCAATCCGTGAGGCCGCAAGACGTGTCCGAGCAGGAGAAAGGGGGGTCCGGTCCCTTCCTCCGGGCCGACTTCAGTTAGCGGCCCCATGGATCAGGAAATCTCAAGGATGACGTGTTTGCGTTGCCTTTCGCCCTGCTGGTGGCGGTCGGCGACTCGAAGCAAGGCGCGGATGGCGTTGGCGACCCGTCCCTCGCGGCCGATGACGCGGCCCATGTCTTCGGGCGCGACGCGCAATTCAATGACCGTGGCCGAATTGGTATTGCGTTGCCGCACCTTAACCTGTGAGGGATCGTTGACGAGACTCTTGGCAATATAGCCAACAAGTTCCTCAAGGTTCGTTGGCGGTCTTGACTGGTGCTGGCGTTGGCGCTGGCGCCAGTTTCTGCCGCCGCTCATGCCGGAGCGTCCTGGCCAGAGGCCTCGACAACCGGGAAACTGGTCTTCGGGCTGACCGGCCCGGCTGCTTCGCGCTCCGCCGCCGCCTCGGCCAGCAAGGCCTCCAGCTCTTCGCCCTTGCGCAGGCGTTCGAAACGCCCCATGGTGCCTGTAACGGTGAATATCTTGCGAACGCGGTCGCTCGGCTGCGCGCCTACGCCCAGCCAGTGGAGGGCGCGCTCCTCGTCCACCACGTTGGTGTTGGGACGCGTCCGGGAATTGTAATGACCGATCACTTCGATGAAACGACCGTTGCGCGGGCTGCGCTGGTCAGCCACGACGATGCGGTAACTGGGTTGCTTGCGAAGTCCTGTGCGACGCAGACGAATACGAACCATCCAACTCTCTCCTTGTGTACACCGCTCCCATGCGCCCTTGCGGCGGGGAGCCACTGTCTACGGAAAAACGTGACATGGTGACAGTTGGGGAAGGGGAGTCAACCCTGGCCCATCGCCTGCGGCAACGCGCCGGGCATTTTAATTCGCCCTCGCCGCATTTGCCGCATCAGCTTGCGCATGTCACGGTGTTGCCTGACAACCTGATTAACATCGCTGACCTGCAGGCCGCTGCCACGCGCAATGCGTTTGCGACGGCTTGCATTTAGCAGTTTGGGGCGGGCCCTTTCCGCCGGAGTCATGGAAAGGATGATGGCCTCGACCTTGCGCAGGTTGTATTCCATCTCTTCCTGATCGACCTGCTCCTGCAGGCGTCCCATCCCCGGGACCATGTTGAGCAGTTGCCCCAGGGGGCCCATCTTGCGGACACGGCGCAGATTCTCCAGGAATTCCTGCAGGGTGAATTCGTCCCTGAGCATCTTTTCCTGAAGGTCTTGCGCCTCGGCCTCGTCAAACTCTTCCTGCGCCCGTTCGATCAGGGTAAGCACGTCGCCCATGCCAAGGATGCGCGACGCCAGGCGGTCCGGGTGGAACACTTCGAAGCCGTCGATCTTTTCCCCGGTGGACAAGAACTTCACCGGCACGCCAGTGACGGCACGCATGGAGATCGCGGCGCCGCCCCTTGCGTCGCCGTCAACCTTGGTCAGGATCAGGCCCGTAATCCCGACCTTTTCGTTGAAGCCCTGCGCGATGTTCACGGCTTCCTGGCCCGTCATGGCATCGGCCACCAGCAGGATTTCGGCAGGCGAGGTCCGTCGCTTGATCTCCTGCAACTCAGCCATCAGGTCGTCGTTGATTTGCAGCCGGCCCGCCGTGTCCAGAATCACCACGTCGGCGCCCTCGCTGGCCGCAGCCTTGAGGCTGTGCGCAGCGATACTCGCCGGGTTTACGCGGACGCCCTCCTCGAAATACGGCACGTCGACCTGTCTGGCAAGGGTCACCAACTGATCGACCGCGGCCGGCCGCACCGTGTCGCAGGCCACCAGCATGGGCGAGCGTCCCTCGCGCCGCAATTGCACGGCAAGCTTTGTCGCCGTCGTGGTCTTGCCCGTTCCCTGCAAGCCCACCAGCATGATGGCGTGCGGTTTGACGCTGCCGCGGAAATCGAGGCGGCCCGGTTCGCCCAGCGTGGCGATCAATTCCTCGTGAACGATCTTCAACACCATCTGGCCGGGTTTAAGGCTGCGCAGAATTTCTGCACCACGGGCGCGTTCGCGGACCCGCCGGACAAACGACTTGACAATGGGCAGGGACACGTCTGCTTCCAGCAGGGCGATGCGCACCTCGCGCATGACCTCGCTGACGTCGCGTTCGGTCAGATGACCGGACCTGCCGAGTCGCTCTACTGTGGCCTGAAGCCGTTTGCTGAGGCTCTCAAACATGCCTGCGTACTGGACCGTTCTTCATCAGTTTCATGGGACCTGGCCGCATTCTAGTGGCGCGGCCTGCTGACGTCAACGGGGCAGTCGGGTCAGCCTTCACGACGGAAACGGCGATAGGCGCGATTGTGATAGACCAGCGGCCAGGCCGGGTCATCCCGGCGGCCGGTTGCCACGACCTCGCCGATGATGACGTGGTGGGTGGCGCCATCATGCATGCCGAAAACGCGGCAGTCCATCCAGGCGATGGCTTCTCCCAGCAAGGGCGATCCGGTCTCCGCGACGAAGGTCGGCACCGTATCGATGCGGTCGACCCCTGGCGGAACTTCCGTGTAACCGGCGAAGAGGGAGGAAAGCTCTTCCTGCTCCTCTCCGAGAATCGAAACTCCGAAACTTGTGCTTTGCTGAAGCAGCAGACTTGTGCCGGCTTCCTTGTGCAGGCAAACCAGAATCAGCGGCGGTTCCAGCGAAATCGAGGTGAAGGAACTGGCCGTCATGCCCGCACTTTTCCCGCCGTGGCTGGTTGTGACTACCGTGACGCCGCAGGCCCACAGGCGCATGCTGCGGCGCATCGCTTCGGAAATCGTATCCATTTGTTGTTGCGATCCCTTGCCAAAGACGTCACCAGTATAGACGATTCGCCTGCCATTGGCAGGTCTGCATTGTGGCAGGATACCTGCGCGGGTAAAGTCTACGCTGGCCAATCTACAAACGTCAGGACGGGGTTGCATGAGCGCTGCGGACAGGAACGAATTGTTATTGCTGGCGGGCAGTTACACACGACAGATGCCCGATGCGGTCGGGCGCGGGGAAGGCATCTATTCCTGCTGGTTCGATACAGAGAGTGGCGCACTGCGGGTTGCCAGTTTGGTGAAGGGCATGGCGGACCCGACCTATCTCGCCGTCAATGCCGGCCGCAAGCGGGTTTACTCCATCGCCTCCAGAGCCGATGAGGGCGACGGCAATACGGCGGCCGTTTGCGCCCTTGCGCTCGATCCTTCTGACGGGACCCTGACCCTGGTGAACTGTGAACCGGTGGCGAGCGTGGGAGCATGTCACGTCAGCGCCACGGACGATGATGCGTTGGTCGCCTGTTATGCCGGTGGAAGTGTGGCCGCCCTGCCCCTGCGCGACGATGGCGGGCTGTTGCCGACCAGCAGCCTGGTGCAGCACGAGGGCGCGACGCGGGTCAATCCCGGGCGCCAGGATGGGCCGCACGCCCACTGCATCGTGCCCGATCCGTCAGGGCGATTCTTCCTCGTCGCCGACCTTGGCAAGGACGAAATCTTCATTTATCGACTTGAGGATGGCATTCTCGTTCCCCACGGGCAGGCCATGACGGCGCCGGGCGATGGCCCGCGTCATCTGGCGTTTCATCCGGGCGGTCGTCATGCATTCGTGGTCAATGAACTGGCCTGCAGCGTAACGGTCTTCCGTTTCGACCCCGAGGGCGGTGAACTCACGCGACTGGGAACGAAATCCAGCCTGCCTCTCAATTACATGGGCTTCAGTACCTGCGCCGCCATTCACGTCGACCCGCAGGGTCGCTTCGTATACGCCTCCAACCGTGGGCACGACAGCATCGCAGTCTTCGAGTTTGATGCCGAAAGCGAATCCCTGCTGCAACGTTCGATCCATGCCAGCGGCGGGCGAACGCCTCGAGACTTCACCTTAACTCCTGACGGGAAATGGTTGCTGGCGGCCCACCAGGATTCGGCCAACATCACCAGCTTCCGCGTCGACTCTGACACGGGCGCCCTGGAAGCTACGGGGCAGGAACTGGAGTTGCCCGCCGTGGTCTGCCTGAAATGGGCAGTGTGACCCCACTGTAAAGCTAGCGCCACTCCTGCCAGCGATTGCGCGTTTGCAGGCCGCTCTGGATGCGCCAGTCCAGCATCGCGGCCAACAGCCCGGCCTTTGGCCCGGCCGCCGCGGGATCATCCCAAAGGTTGTAAAACTCGTCCGGATCCGCCCGCAGATCGAATAGCTGGCCTTCTTCTGAGTCCTGGAAGTGCACGAGTTTCCAGTGGCGGCTGCGCACCATCGTCATGTAGGGGCCTTCGTAGATTCCGTCGGCCGGATGCTCGGCAAAGACCAGTTCTCGCGGTTGCCATTCCGGCAAGGTGTCGGCAGTCAGGGCCGGCAGCAGGGACTGCGCCTGCATGTCTGGCGGAGCCGGGACGCCGGCGAGGTCCAGAATCGTTCGCCCGACGTCCATCAGTTGGCACATGCCGAGTACGCGCTGCCCGGCGTCCACCCGGCCCGGCGCACAAAAGATGAGGGGCACGCGCATAATCGTGTCGTACATCGTCCACTTCTGGCTGTGACCGTGGTCGGTCAGGCAATCGCCGTGGTCGGAAGTGAAGATGACGATCGTATTCTCCAGGTAGCCTTGTTCGTCCAGCGTGTGCAGCAACTGTCCGATCTTTTCGTCAATCATCGAGACGTTGGCCATATAGTAGGCCCGTTGACGATGACGCTGTTCCTGCGTTGGATTCGGCAGATGGACGACGGCATCATGATCGATACTGAAGTTGTGCTCGCGCAGTTTCCTGAATGGGCCCGGTTGCCCGTCCAGGTCCTCCTGCAACACCTCCTGCAGGGGCAGGTCACGTTTGAGACAGGCCTCTGCCCTGGAGGGCAGCGGGTCATAGGGTGGGTGGGGGCCGGGGAAACCGATTTGCATGAAGAGCGGTTGCGTCCGCGGATAAGACTCAAGCCACCAGCGCGCCATGTCGCCAACAAAGACATCCGGATGAAGGTCTGCGGGCAAGGTCCAGTCGAAAGCGCCCAGACTTTCGCGGTAGTCGGGTAACTGCCGGTACAATTCGCGCCCCGGTTTCACCTCGCCCCGAATGCGCAGGGCCTTGTCCCATTCGTCGAAGTAGTAGCGCCCCTCCAGGTAGCGGTCCTTGTTTTCCACGACATATCGTTCGTGAAAGCCCAGCGGGGTCTCGTAGGGAAAAGTGTGCATCTTGCCGATGTTGACGCAGTGATAGCCGCTCTCCGCAAGGCGCTCAACCCAGGAACGGCGCCAGGGATCGGCATTTTGCAGGACGCCGGTCACGTGCGGCCAGTATCCTGTGAACAGGCTGGCGCGGGCGGGCGCACAGGATGGCGCCGTGATGAAACAATTGTCGAAGGAGGCGCCGTTTTCTACCAGATTGTCCAGATTGGGCGTATCCACCCAGGGGAAGCCCAGCGCCCCAATGCTGTCATAGCGCTGCTGGTCGGTGATGATGAATATGATATTGGGCTGTTCGGTCACGGTCTCTCCCGGCGACGGCTCAGGTCACGCTCGCAGCGGCCGTGCGCCCCAATAGACCGGCCAGGCTGTGATCGTCGGCAGCGACAACCGAGACTGCAAGGTTTTCGCGCGGGTCCTCATGGACCCGGTCAAGGCTGGCGTCGCCGTACAGGCGGTAAGCGAACAAGGCCAGTTCGCCACGTCGGGACGCGAAGGACTCCGGCGTATTGGGCGCACGCAGGCGATCGGAAAGAATCACCCGCGTTTGCCGTAGATCCAGCTTCAGGCCGGGCAGGCTGTCTTCTCGCTGCAGCAGCTCCGCCGCCAACAGGCACTGGCGCACGCAGGCCAACAGGCCTTCCGCGAGAGTTGCGGCATGTTCGCGTTTGCGCAGGTAGAGAATTCCGGGCCGCCCTTCGGCAAAATCGACGCTGAGGTCCCCTTCGTTGCCAATGAGCATGATTCCGGGGCCGTGATGTACGTGACTGTAATCAGCCACGTCGATCAGCAAGCCGGGCAGTTGTCGCCGTTGAATCCAGCCCTGCATGACCGGTATCAGGGCGGCCGGGTCCGGGTCGCATCCGTCTTTCAGGAAGAGTTTCGTGCCAATCCGTTGCAGCATGGTCAGGCCGGATTCACGATAACGCCGTTGACCCGGGCTTCGGCGCTGTGCGTGGCCTCGATGAAGAGTTGCGCTTCCTCTATTCGCTGCCGGGCCTCCCGCTCACCGTCGCGCGCGGGCGGTTTGGCATGACGCGCAAACAGGTAGCGGGCAAACTTGCCCTTCGCGAAACGATCGAAGAACAACTCCGTGTCGTAGAATCGCGTGCGAAACTCGCTGACGATGTCGTCGGCGTCCATGCTGACGTCAAGATACTGCGTGCGTATCAGGGCTCGCGCCGCCATGAGCATGGCCTGGTAACTGCGGCCCTCGGCTTGCCGATAGTCGCCCTCGTCCAGCGCCAGCAGCGCATCGAAATGCTCGGATTCGGCCTTTGATATTTCGATGGAAAAGAGCGAGACGACTTCGCCGGCGCATTCACCGACGCCGATGTCGCCAATCGAGTAGCTGCGCGAATCGCCCCAGTCCAGAAACAGGTCGGGTTTCTCCTCGTATGTGGGCAGTTTGGTCCAGCGCTGGAACATGGCGCGGACTTCCTTGCGCCCGAGGCGACGCACCCAACTCTGGAAAGTCTCGCCCCGCTCCCGTTCGGCAACGAATCGGTCTGTCAGGGCATCCAGAACCTCGGGTACAGCCTTGGCCGGGACGGCCGTCATGGCCAGGCCGAAACTGCCGGCGTTTTCGTCCCACTGGCCGCCAAGCACGACCTGGAAGTGGGGCACCTTGTGGTTGCCGGAACGACGACTGTTGCCGAAGAAGCCGATGTCGGCGACGTGGTGTTGACCGCAGGAATTGAAGCAGCCGCTGATCTTGATCTTGAGGTCCTTGACTGCGTCCGGCATGGTCGCGTTACGCACCGCCAGGCGCTGACGCAATTCGGCTGCCAGCCCTCGCGAGGAGGCGATCCCCAGCTTGCAGGTGTCGGTGCCAGGGCAGGCGGTGATGTCGACGATTGTGCCGGCGCCGGCATCGCCAAGGCCAACCTCCTTCAGTGCGCCGTAGAGAGCCGGCAGGTCCGCATCCGGCACCCAGCGCAGCACAATGTTTTGTTCCACCGTCGTGCGCACGTTGTCGCTGACGTATTCGCGTGCGATGTCAGCCAGCTGTCGCATTTGCCAGGAGGTGATGTCGCCAAGAGGCAGGTTGACCGTGATAACGCTGTATCCGGGCTGGCGTTGGCGATAGACGTTGGTCGTGAACCACTGGTCGAATCCTGCCGGACGTTCGCTGCCGTTGAGCGCCATGCCGGCCCTGAGCGGACGTTCCCATTCGTCCGGCACGTCATCGATCCAGTCCGTCCAGGCTTCGTCGCGCGGCAGGGACTCCCGTTCTTCGCGCACCAGGCGGCGAAACTCCTCAATGCCCAGGCTGGCCACCAGGAACTTGATCCGGGCCCGGTTTCGGTTGCGCTTTTCGCCATGACGGGCGAAAACACGGGACACCGCCTGCGAGATGGGCATAATCTCGTCCACTGCGGCGAATTCCTCCAGCACCTGCGCCTGATGCGGCACGGTGCCAAGGCCGCCCCCGACATAAATGGTGAAGCCCCGCTCAATTTCACCATTTACTTCGCGGGTCCGTGCCAGAAAGCCGAGATCGTGCATGTTCACCAGGGCGCAGGCGTGATGTTCGCAACCGGAAAATGCCACCTTGAACTTGCGGCCGAAGTCCTGCACGTCGTCATGCCCCAACAGGAAGTCCGCCAGTGCGGCGGAGTAGGGCGTGACGTCGAAGGTCTGGTCGCGGCAGACGCCGGCCAGCGGGCAGGCGGTGACGTTGCGCACCGAATTGCCGCAGGCCTCGCGCGTGGTCAGGCCAACTGCAGCCAGGCGCCGCATCATGTCCGGTGTGTCATCAATGTGGACGTAGTGCAACTGGAAGTCCTGGCGGGTGGTGACGTGCAGAATGGCATCCGAGTATTCCTCGGCCAGGTCCGCCAGTGCCTCCATCTGTGCGATGGACAGGCCGCCGTAGGGGACCTTGATGCGCTGCATACCAGGCGCATCCCACATTGTGTCGGGGCCCTTGGTCAGGTCACCTGAAGGGAAATCCAGCGGACGGGTCTCGATGCCGTCATGTCGTTGCCCGTTGTCGTAGCGTTGCCCGTATACGCCGCGACGCAGGCGCGTTTCGGCAAACACCTTTTCATCCAGACGGTCCTGGCGGCGCAATTCCATCTGGCCTTCGAATATGTCGATTTCGTGCGACCATTCCTGCGGCATCCGGTCCTGCAATGCGGCCTTCCAGCTATCGCTCATGTCTCCTCCAGAATCGCTTGCAGGGCATCGCTTGCACCCAAAGGCTCTTCAACCTGTGTTGACAAATCAAACCAGCGCATTCCCGCCCTCCGCAAGCGCACAACTTCACCGATGACAATGATCGCCGGCGGGCGCAGCGCCTGGGCCAGGGCTGTATCGGCCAGCCTGGCCAGGGGCGCCTCGATGACGCGCTGCCTCGCGACGCTGCCCCATTCGATGGCGGCGGCGGGCGACTGCGAGTCGAGACCGGCCTCCAGCAAACGACGTTGAACCCGCGGCAGGCTCCTGACAGCCATCAGAATGACCAGTGTACCGCCAATTCGTGACAAGGCGTCGTAATCAATGCGGGCCGGGCCGTCTTCCAGCAAGTCATGACCCGTGATGATGGTGACGCTGCTGCTGATTTCGCGCTGCGTAAGGGGGATTCCTGCATAGGCCGGCGCAGCATAGGCGCTTGAGATGCCGGGCACGATTTCAAAGGAAATGCCGGCAGCGTGGCAGGCCAGGGCTTCCTCTCCGCCACGACCGAAGAGCAGGGGGTCGCCGCCTTTCAGGCGAACAACCTGCGCTCCTCCCAGGGCCCGCGAGACCAGGATTTCATTGATATGGTCCTGCGAAAGTCGCTGCCTGGCCGGCGCCTTGCCGACGTCGATCAGGACGGCATCGTGTCGCGCCTCGTCAAGCAGCTCTGGCGGGGCGAGGCGGTCGAACACGATCACATCCGCCGACCGCAACAGCCGTAGCCCCTTGCGGGTTATGAGGTCGGGATCACCGGGCCCTGCGCCGACCAGCCAGACCTTGCCCGTCTGGTCCATCAGGCAATCGCCTTGCTTAGCCAGAAATTGCAGGGTTCGCGGCAGGGCAATGCATCTGAAGCGCCAATGGCCCCGTTCCATGAAGGCTGGCGAACGCAGCGGCCACAGAGGTCTGAGGCGAGCCTGGTGATGTCCGGCAACGGCAAGCTGTCCACCTTGCGGAAGTTCCCTGTTTGTCGCGCCGCCACTGTTTGCAGCGACTCCGGTTCCAGCGTTCCACGCCGATCAGCGGACCAGTCCGCCAGGACACCAGGGTAGACAGTCTCCACAACTGCGGCGAGCGTCCCTGCGTCGCCGGTTTCAGCGTACCAGCCTGTCGGCAATCCCAACGCTTCCGGCAAGGGACGGAAAGGATGCTCACGAACGAGCCGCCGCAACTGCGCGGCGCTGCGCACCCGCTTTCCCTTTCGCCCGCCGCCAACTGGATGCACCAAAGTGGGCGCGAGCTGCAACTCGCCGAATGTCACCTTTCCCTGACGGCAAACCACCCGCCACAGGTGCAATGCGCCTTTGGCCGGAAAACAACCCCAGGCGCCGCCAGAGCGGGAAACGTGGGAGCCAATGTCCGGTTCGCAGGCACGGGCCAGATCCAGGATCAGTTCGCAGACCACGTCGGCAGTCCCTGGCGCATCCAGATAATATACTGAACGTCCCCTGAGGCGTCCACTCGCAGCTCCGGCCGGCAACCCGAGGGCCGCGGGCACGTCCACGCTGACGTGGGAACCGGGAGCCAGAAACCAGGGCGCCGCCAGGATGACCGGCGCTTCGGTCCTGTCATAGATCGACGGAATCGGCGGGTCGTCGTCCAGGTAGGCCTCCAGCACGTCACAGTTTGGTAGTTTGGCAGTCAGGGACCGGGCAACCCGGCGAGCAGCTTCCCTGCTGCGCGCATCCCGACGCGTCCCGTGGCCGATGACTGCCACGGCCACTTCCCCAAGCCTGGCACCCATCGTTTGCATCTGTTGCAGCACACTGGCATGCAAGACCTCGCCCAGTCGCGGATGCAGGCCCGGGGGTCTGGTGTAGTGAATGCGACGCCTGCCAATACGCGTAAGCGGGCCTTCCAAGCCCATTTCCGATGGAATCACAGTGCGCGCGAAATAGCCGTCGGCGGCGAGTACGGGCACCACCACCACGGTTTCCGAACACAGATTGCCGAGTGCATTGCGAAAGGAGGGCGGTTCTTTCCAGAAACAGGCGCCGACCTCGTCAGCGACGCCATCGGCTCGCAGTTGGTCCACGTAGGACCAGACCAGTCCGGCAGT
>DAOUIB010000463.1:0-12300 GCA_034428275.1 Anaerolineae bacterium | reverse complement strand
ATGCATTCCGCGAGCTCGTTCTGGCCATTGCCGGACACGGCCGCGATCCCAAGGATTTCACCGGCGCGAACGGACAGGTTAATCCCCCGCAAGGCGGGCAAGTCGTAGTCGTTCTGGACGGACAGGTTGCGTACGCGCAGCTTTTCGTCGCCGGCATCGAGCTCCGTCTTTTCCAGGTTGAGGCGCAACTCCCTGCCCACCATCATGTGCGCAAGGGTACTTTGGTCGATGCCATCATTGGGCAGGGTATCGATCACGCGACCGTCACGCATGACGGTGATGCGGTCGCTGATGATCTGCACCTCATTCAATTTGTGGGTGATGAAAACCAATGAGTGTCCACGACTTCGCATGAGCGCGAGAGTCTGAAACAGATCTTCCACTTCCCTGGGGGTCAGCACGGCAGTGGGTTCGTCCAGAATAACGATTGACCCGCCATGAAACAGCGCCTTGATGATTTCCAGGCGCTTCATCTCACCCAGCGACATTTGCCAGACATAGCCATCCGGATTGATTTCCAGATTGTAGGTCTCGGAAACCGCCATCAATTCATCGCGCACGCTGTTCAGGTCCAGCAACGGACCGCCCTGCCGGCTCAGGGCGATGTTCTCCGTGACTGACAGGGTTGGCACCAGCATAAAGTGCTGATGGATCATTCCTATGCCCAGGCGAAGCGCTTCGGAAGGCGAGCGGATGTCGACCTGTTGACTGTCAAGGCGAATTTCACCTTCGTCCGGCACGTACAACCCGCCCAGTTGATGCATGAGCGTACTTTTGCCGGCGCCGTTTTCGCCAAGCAGGGCATGGATTTCACCGGCGCGCACGTCGAAGTTGACCCTGTCGTTGGCGACCACACCCGGGAAGCGTTTGGTAATGCCGATCATTTCAGTGAGCTCAATGCGGCGATGACCGGAAGGAAGCAAATTTGTCTCATTCATTGGATGACTGCCTCCTTAAGCCGCCTGGCGCCACACCCTGATTGTCGCCGCAAGAATCGGAGTCCGCGGGGCTCATGGTGAAATCTCAACAGTACCGTCAATAATATCTTCGACCGCCTGACTTGCGGCCATCGACATTTCCGGGGATAAGTCTACCGTGCCAAACGCGATACGCAGACCGTCATTGGCCAGCGTCAATTTATAGGCGACGCCGCCGTATTGCCCGTCTTGAAAGCGTTCGATGATGTCCCGCAACATCGGCACCCAGTTATAGACCTGCGAACTCACAACGGTTCCGGGCCATACGTTTCCCTGGTCGCTCTGCGTACTGAACCAATAGCCCCCGGCGCTACGGACGGCCTCAATCGCGCCCACCACAACCTGGGAAGTGCCGGTCAGAACGTCGGCGCCGGCGGCCAGCAGGGTCCTGCCATTGGTCGTTCCGGCCGCAATGTCGCTGAAGGACCCCACGTATACGACCAGCACTTCCGCGTCCGGGTTGGTGGACTTCACACCCTGGGTAAAGCCGCTGATGTAGAGGCGGACGTCCCCGGCCGGAATAGGGCCGATGGCGCCGATGACGTTGGTTTCCGTCAGCAGGGCGGCCATAACCCCGTTGACGTATCCACCCTCCTCGGCTGCCGCCTGGTAGGCATAAACGTTGTTGATGCCCCGATCGGAACCTGTATCCGTAGCCGTGCCCCAGGCAAAGGAGGTGTTTGGAAACTCATGCGCCATGTCGAAGATAGACGTGCCATACTGGGTGCCGTGAGCAATGATGACGTCGAAGCCGTCTTCAGCATAGCCGCGCAAGGTCTCGGAGGCGGCGGATACGCTGGACATCGCCTCGGAATAGGCGATGTCCAGGACGCTTTCGCCGCCCATTTCCTCCTGCAGGGCCTTCAGGCTGGAATGAATGGACTGGCTCCAGGACAGGTCGCGGATGCTGCTTGGCGCCACGATGGCTACACGAATCGGGTCCTGGGCGCCCACTGCGACCGCAGTCGACAAGGCAAAGAGCAGGATGAGAAGCCCAGAGGCGCGCAGGCCTGGAGCGCCGGAATCTGTCATGCCCGTTTGCCACATACTGCGATCAGCCCCGGCCAGGTCTCAGTCACCACGACGAAATGGTCTGTTCATTGCCTGGGGACGAAATCGCTGCATGTCGCGAGCGAAAACCAGGACAAAAATGGCGAGCACATAAGGCATCATTAGCAGAATATTGACCGGAATTGTCTCGCCGAACAGCTTAACATCCAGGACCTGAACCCAGATCTGCAAATTGTAGGCGGCGCTGAAGAGAAGGGAGCCCACCATCACTCTCCATGGCGACCATCCACCAAAGTAGACCATGGCCACGGCGATGAAGCCCAGCCCTGCCGTCATATTCACCTGGAAGACATTGGTCAGCGCCAATGGCATGGAGGCGCCCGCCAGACCGGCCATCGCCCCGCCAAGAATTACGGCCGAATACCGCACTCGCACGACATTGACGCCCATGGCATCGGCAGCGGCCGGATTCTGACCCACGGCGCGGATTTGCAGCCCCCAGGTCGTTCGCCGCAGCAGCCACGCCGTCAGCGGCACCAGCAGCAGGGCGCCATAAACCATAATGTTCTGGTTGAAAAAGATGTCGCCCAGTACCGGCAGATCGCTCAGCAAGGGAATGCGGATGGGCTGGAATGATTCGACGAGCAACACGCCGTCCGCCAGCAAAATGAACAGGGTGGTGGAAAGTCCCCGGCCTACCAGGGTTATGCCGATTCCTCCAATACCCTGGTCCGCATGCATCGTCACGCTGACAAAGGCCATGACCAGCCCCAGCAACGCGCCGGTAACGATCCCCGCAAGCACACCGACCAGCAGCCCGGCATCCAGCCCCATGTCCGAGGCGAAATAAATCGAGACGAAGGCACCCATCAACATGATCCCCTCGACTCCCAGGTTGAACACTCCCGAGAGCTGGGAGAAGACTTCACCCAACGCCGAGTAGAGGAATGGCATGGCGGATGCCAGGGTCAGCGCCGAAGCGGCGACCAGGACATCAAGCAGCGTCCGTTCGTCCATCGCGGCTATGCCTCCGCCGGCCGCACGTCGCCGGCGCCACTTTCCGGATTGTCATCCGGGCGGCTCATGCTGACGTCAATTGCCAGACGTTTTGCCGCCCGGCGCTGGACCCACATGCTGCTGCTTACCGCGAAAAGCACGACGATCCCCTGAATCGCGATGATGGTCTCGTAATGGACCTGGACCGTCCGCTGCATTCGCTCTGCGCCGGTCACCATGGCGCTGAAAAGCAGCGCAGAGGGAATGGCGCCCAGAGGATGCAATCGCCCAAATATCGCCACGACGATTCCCGAGAACCCGTAACCGGCGGCAAATCCGGATACCATCCTGCGCGAAACGCCGGTCAATTCGACGGCGCCTCCCAGACCCGCCAGACCGCCGCTCAGGGTCAGCGCCAGGATGATGTAGACGGGCACGGAAATCCCTGCGTAGCGCGATGCCTCGCGATTTTGCCCGACGGCGCGAATGCGGTAACCGATCGGGGTGCGCCACAGCAGGAGCCAGGTCACCACCGTAGCGATCAGCGCGACAAAGATCCCGGTGTGCAGGCGGGTCGGCGGCAACATACGGCCCAGCCACACCGCTTCCGGCAACCTCGCCGATTGCGTGACATTCGCGCTCGGGTCGCGCAAGGGGCCGCTTAGCATGATGTTCAGCAATTGAATGGCGATCTGGTTCATCATGATCGTGCACAGGATTTCGTTGACCGAAAAACGGGCACGAAGAAAGCCCGGAATGCCGCCCCAAACGGCCCCGCCGGCAAATCCCACGACAAGCGAGAGGGGCACGTATACCAGCGCCGGCAGGGAATCGCCTACCTGGGCAGAAAGGGCAACAACGGCCAGCGCGCCAACAAACAATTGGCCTTCCGAACCGATGTTGATGACGCCACCGCGAAAAGCGACACAGATGCCGGTTGCCACCAGCATCAGGGGAATCGCACGGGTGAAGGTGTTCGCCAGGCTTGTCGGATTTTCGAAGGGGTTGCCGATGGCCCCTTCCCACATGGCGCGGTACGCCAGAATCGGGTCCCTGCCCAGGAGCAGGAGCAGGATGCCGCCGAGGACCAGCGCCAGCAAGATGGCAAGGATTGGCGCCAGAACGATCAATGGATCCGGGCGCTGGACGACCTTCTGCCTAAGTTGAAACATCGTTTGCGCGACTCAATGAGGCCCTCACAAACCGGGAATTCTTGCCTTGCCAAAGGTCAATGCCTGTTTCCTTAATAACACACAATTCATGTATTGCAAAACCGGATGCCATTGCCAATTGCATGGGCCCAAGAGCCTCATGTGGAGAGAAATTTGCATGCAATTGTATCAACCGTTATACTTCTGTTACCGTGTGCAGTCGTCAGTGACTGGCGCTGGCGGCGCGGTCCCTAAATCCCCGCGAAAAGTGCTGCCTGGTCTTGTTTCGCCGTACAGGGGACGCCTCGTGGCGCTTTGGGAACGTTACCACACGCCCCGCACAGTTGCCGATGCGCTTGCCTGTCTGGCCCGTTACGAGGGTCAGGCGCGCCTGATTGCGGGCGGCACTGACCTCCTTATCGACATGCAGCACGTGGAAAAGGGCGATCGCCCGCTGGCCGCGCTCGTCGACGTCACCACCGTATCAGAGATGACGACGATTTGCGCGAAGGATGGCTGGCTGCACGTCGGCGCCGCCGTCACGCATACGTCCATAGTCAAATCGTCGCTCGTCGAGGAATTTGCAACCTGCCTCGTTGAGAGTTGCGGCGTGGTCGGTGGATTGCAGGTCCGCAACGTGGCGACGCTGGGCGGCAATGTGGCCCATGCCCTGCCTGCCGGCGACGGGACTACTTCTCTGGTGGCCCTTGGTGCGGAAGCCGAAGTCGCATGGCAAAACGGAATTCGGGAGTGGCTTCCCGTCACGCAGATCTTTCGCGGACCAGGCATTTCGGCTCTGGATTCCAGGCAGGACGTGTTGGTGGGGTTCCGTTTTCGCTGCTGTCAGGACGGTGAGGCCAGCGCGTTCAAGCGCGTCATGCGGCCACAGGGAGTGGCCTTGCCCATCCTGGGCTGCGCCGTGTGGGTGCAACTGGACGAGAGTCGTCGGATTCTGAAGGACCTTCGGATTTGTATCAGCCCGGTAGACCGTGTGCCGGTCCTCGCGGAAGATGTCGAAGACTCCCTGCGGGGCCAGGCAGTCACAGGCGGGCTCATCAGGCACGTGGCATCCGCTGCGCGAGCCTTGTTGCATCCGCGGGCCAGCAAGTACCGGGCCAGCGCAGAATACCGCTCACACATGATCGAGTCCCTGCTTAACCAGGTCCTGCCACTCGCCATTGAAAGAGCACGTAGCGGTGTGGCCAGGGCTGAAGGCGTAGGACTTGGATAGACGACCAGGAGAGCCGCCATGACTGAACTCAAACTGAACGTGAATGGCATCGACCACCAACTGGAGGTCCCGGAATCGCTCACTTTGGCCGCCCTGCTGCGGCAAGAGCTGGGCCTGACGGGAACCAAAATTGGATGCGACGAGGCCGAATGCGGCATTTGCACCGTCCACGTGGACGGCATTCCTGTCGATTCCTGCATCTATCCCGCCTTCAAGGCCCAGGGCCGGTCTGTCCGCACGGTGGAAGGGCTGGCCTGCCACGCCGCCAGCGGCGAGGAGCAGTTGCACCCCCTGCAGAGCGAATTTATCAATCATTGCGCCGTCCAGTGCGGTTTCTGCACGCCCGGCCTGATGATGACGGCCGCCGCCCTGCTGGAGGAAAACCCTGAACCCGCCGATCGTGACATCAAGGTGGCCCTGAAGGACACCTATTGCCGTTGCACGGGATACACCAGCGTGCTGCAGGCCATCCACTCCGCCGGCAAGGTGTTGCGCGGCGAAGAGCCCTTGCCGCCCGCAGAGCCTGACGTGGTCGCTCCACTCAAGAGCATCGGCCGCAGCGAACTGGTGCCCGACATCGTCGATCGCGTCACCGGCCGCGCCAAATACACGGACGATTACAGTTTTCCCGGCATGGCCTTCGGCCGCACCCTGAGGTCCGCGCACCCTCACGCCATAGTGCGCCGCATTGACGCAAGCCGGGCCCGCGCCTTGCCCGGAGTGTTGGCTGTGCTCACGCGGGCGGATGTGCCGGGCGAAAACGTGCATGGCATTGTCACCCTGGACTGGCCGGTGCTGATCGGTGAAGACGAGACGGCGCGCTACATGGGCGATGCCATCGCGCTCGTCGCTGCGGAGACGGAGGACATCGCCAACAAGGCACTGAAACTGATTGAGGTGGACTACGAGACCCTGCCTGTGGTGGCGGACCCCGTTTACGCGCACACGGCAGAAGCTCCCCTCGTCCATGCCGGTCGTGAGAGTGGAAACCTGCTGAAGCACATCAAGGTCAGGCATGGCAATCTTCAACGAGGCTTCGATGAGGCCGACGTGATAGTCGAGCGCACCTACCGCACACCCATCATTGAACACGCCTTCCTCGAACCGGAATGCACCATCGGCGTCCCGGCCGGCTACGATGGCGAACATTCCAAACTGACGGTTTACGTTGGCTCGCAAATCCCTTACCAGGACCGCAACCAGGTTGCGCGCGCCATGGACCTGCCGGACGACCTGGTCAGAGTACGAGGCACGCTGATTGGCGGCGGCTTCGGCGGCAAGGAAGACATCGCCGGCCAGATTCACGTGGCCATGCTTGCCAACGCCCTGGGGCGACCGGTCAAATTGCTCTATTCCCGCCAGGAATCCCTGCTCTTCCATCCCAAACGACATGCCACCGTCATTCGCATCCGCACAGGGGCAAGGCGCGACGGACGGCTGACTGCCGTGGAGGCCGAGTTGTATGGCGACGCCGGCGCTTACGCCAGCCTGAGCGACAAGGTGATGACGCGCGCGACGACGCACGCGACCGGACCCTATGACGTTCCCCACGCCAAAATCGATTGTTACGCCATGTACACCAACAACCCGCCTGCCGGCGCATTCCGCGGTTTCGGGGTTACGCAAAGCGCCTTCGCCGTCGAGCAGAACATGGACCTGATCGCTGAAGAGCTCGGTATGGACCCGCTTGAATTGCGGCGCATCAATGCCCAAAAGGTCGGCGTGGTCACGGCTACCGGGCAGAAACTGCGCGACAGCGTGGGCCTGCTGGAGACCATCCGGATCTGCGACGAGGACCTGCGCGGGGTGGACAACGGCAAGTTCCGCTGGGGCTGGCGTGAGGGCGACACGGCATGGGGCTGGGGCGTCGCCTGCGCCTACAAGAATACCGGCCTGGGCGGGGGCGCGCCGGACAAATCCGCCGCCGAAGTGGAAGCCTACGACGACGGAACGGTGGAAGTGCGCACCTCATCGGCCGACATGGGGCAGGGTCTGGTCGCCGTGTTGGCCCAGTGCGCTGCCGAAGAGCTGGGTTTGCCCTACTCTCAGGTCCGCGTTTTGCTTTCCGATACCGACCTGACGCCGGACGGCGGGCCCACAACGGCCAGCCGCCAGACCTTCATGAGTGGCAACGCCGTGCGCCACGCCGCCATTGGCCTGCGTGACGCGCTCAGCAGCGTCCTGTCCGAAGAACATGACCAGCCGCCGGACCTTCTGCGCTTCGAAGAAGGACTGGTCAGGGTCAACGGTAGCAGCGTCAGTTTTGGCGATGCGGTGCGGCTGGCCCGCAGCCAGGGCATTCCAACCCGCATCCAGCATGAGTACTGGGGGCCAAAGACCAAGCCGCTCGGCACCGGCGGCGACATGCATTTCGCCTTTTCCTACGCCACGCAGATCGCGCTTGTCAGCGTCGACCTGAATTCCGGAGTCGTTCACTGCGACAAGATTATTTCGGCCACGGACGTCGGACGGGCCATCAACCCAATGCTGCTGCAGGGGCAGATCGAGGGCGGCATCGTGATGGCCCTGGGCAACGCGCTCACCGAGAGCTACATCGTCGAGGATGGTGTGCCCTGGTCGACCCTGCTGGCGCGCTACAAGATGCCCAGTATCAAGCACACACCGGAGATCGTCAGCTATCTGGTCGAGGACCCCGTGAGCGAAGGCCCCTATGGCGCCAAGGGCGTGGGCGAGATTCCCTCTATCAACACCATGCCGGCGATCACCAATGCCATCTACAATGCCGTGGGAGTGCGCGTTTTCAGCCTGCCTGTGGACCAGGACGCCCTGTTGCTGGCGCTGCGCCGCGGCGAAACAGAAGTTCACAGCGCCTGGCACGACGTGCGGGAGACCAAACTGCACGCCTGATGCTGTCAGGCAGCGCTGCCGATTATGCAGTTTGCGCCAAAACCTGTTCGCGTGATGCTGGAGAGTCTCAAAGGCATAGCCAGACACGGGCCGACAGCTCTGCGGCTGCTGATTCTCCTCCCTTTTCTCCATGTTCTCCATCCCCTGGAACCACGGGCCACGCTGCAGGAGCCGCAACAGGTCGTCACCAGCCTGCCACAGCTTTGCGTGCATACGCGCCTCATCGATGAGGTGCTGGAATGGAAGATTCAACGCAGTCTGCAACTCGTACGCGAAATGGGCGCCGGCACCATTGTCGAATTCTTCCCCTGGGCCTATTTCGAGACTTCACCGGGCAACCACAACTGGCACCAGGCCGACCGCATCCTGCGCCACGCCAGCAATCAGGGACTGCGAGTCATCGCCCGCATGGGCATGGTACCGGCCTGGGCCAGGGAAAGCAGCGGGCATGAGTCACCGACTACCCTGAACACGCTCCCGCCCGCAGCATGGGACGATTTCGCCGACTTTGTGGCCGCCTTTGCGGCTCGCTTCCAGGACGAGGTGAAGCACCTGGTCATATGGAACGAGCCCAACCTTGCGTTCGAGTGGGGCCACGACGCGGTATCGCCGCAGCAGTACGTCGAACTGCTGCGCCTGACCCATGACGCTGTGCGCGCAGCCAGTCCGGCAACCGTCCTGCTGGCAGCCGGCCCGGCGCCAACCCTCGAACCTGTTGGCAGCCCGCAGGGAATGAACGACCTGCTCTGGCTGGAAGAGAGTTTCGCCGCCGGGGCCGCGAACTGGATCGACGGGCTTGCCTTACACAGCTATGGCTTTGCAGAGGCCCCGGAGGCCCCCTCAGCCCGCGACCGTCTCAATTTCCGCCGAACAGAACTCCAGCGGGAAACCGTTCAGCGTCATGCTGACGGTGAAATGGCATTCTTTCTGACGGAGACCGGCTGGAACGATGACCCTCACCATGACCTGGCCGTCAGCCCCGCCCGACGCATCCGTTACACACTGGACGCCCTGCGCTATTCGAGCCGGCAATGGCCCTGGCTGGACAGCCTGTGCCTGTGGGCCTTGCGTTATCCCGCCCTGTCCATGAACTGGCGCGACGGATTCACCCTGATCACTCCGGAATTCCTGAAGAAACCGATCTATCACGCGGTCCGAAAACTGGCCATCGGCCAGGGAAACGGTGACGCCCTGTGGTTGCCCCCGCCCGTCGCCCCGTCCTGATCGCCCTGGGGCTGATGGCCCTGACAATTGTTGCATCCATCGCCGGGCGCGGCCGCTCTCCTGCGCCGGAAGTTGTGGACCTGTTCCCCGGCCGGGTCCTGCGAATGGGCATCGAAGCATCCCCGTCCCCCTGGCTCCATCTTCAGGATGGAGAGCCGGCGGGACTGGTCATCGCCCTGGGTCAGGCGCTCGCCAACGAACTGGAGCTCACGCCACACTTCATCAACGTTTCGCTGGACAGCCGCTTCGATGCCCTGCGCCTGGGCATAGTCGACCTGCTGATCGTGGCGGATGCCCGCCAGACCGCCATGGAAGCCGACATCCTCTCCACCCGCCCATGGTTCAATGCCGGTCTGGTGTTGGTCAGCCTTGAGGAGCAACCCTTCCACTCGATGCAGGAAATGGCAGGTCGCTCGCTGGCGTTTGCGCTGGGCTCCGCCGCGGATGCCGAAGCCCGTCGCTGGCAGCGACGAATCGCCGCCTTTACGACCCTGCCTTACGAGTTGCCAAAACACGCCCTGGACGCCCTGCGATTTCGTGTTGCGCATGCCGCCCTGGTCAATGCCCTGGATGCCCGCCTTTACCTGAAGCAGCATGATATGGCGGTAGCGACGCGCCAGGTCAGCGATCAACACGTCGCCATGGCCCTTCTCTCTGATCCGCCCGCGCGCTGGCAAGTCATCGACCGCGCGCTGGGGAGCCTGTTTGAACAGGGCGCGGTGGCGCGATTGCTGGACCGCTGGCTTTAGCAGTCTGTGGAATCCAGGGGGGACGGGCTATACTGAATCCATGTCCCGAATCGGCATTGACGCCCGCCTGCCGGCTTACCACCAGGGCGGTATCGCGACGTGGATCAGGGAAGTGTTACACGCACTTCAGTCTCAGGACACGACCCATCAACTCACTGTTCTGGAAAGCCACAAGGCGCGCCGTTCCCTGGCCGGGCGCTTCGATCGTGCAACGCTCTTCACGCCATGTCACCATGTGCTGGAAAAGTACGCCCTGAGCATCGAGTTGCTCCCCAGGGGGCTGGACCTGCTGCACAGCCCGGACTTCATCCCGCCCCTGCGCGGGGCCAGGCGGCACGTCATTACCATTCACGATCTGCATTTTCTTCACTTCCCGCAGTTCATGACCAAAGAGAGCCGTAGCTACTACAGCGGTCAACTGGGCCGCGCCGTGCGCCAGGCCGACCATATCCTGACCGTCTCCCACGCCACGAAACGGGACATCACCGAAATGCTGCAGGTGCCCGCGGAGCGCATCACGGTGCTGCATCACGGCGTGAACGGGCATTACCGACCCCTCTCCGCTGACGCCCTTGAGGAACAACGATGCAAAATGGAGTTGCCGAAGGACTTCTTCCTCTTCGTCGGCACCTTCGAACCACGGAAAAACCTGATCACATTGATCAAGGCGTGGAGTCTGCTGAAGGAACAGTTGCCAGGTGCACCCCCGGTGGTATTGGCCGGGCGAAAGGGCTGGCTCTTTGACGAGACTCTGCGTGGGATAGAGGACCTGCAGGTCGCCGATGACATCATCTGGCGCGAGGACGTCGAACAGGAATCGCTGCCGGCCCTGTATGGCCTGGCGAGCGCGTTGATCCTGCCATCCCTGTATGAGGGCTTTGGCCTGCCGGCGCTGGAGGCCATGGCCTGCGGCACCATGCCCATTGTGAGCAATGTGTCCTCATTGCCCGAAGTCGTGGGAGACTTGGGGATTCAATTCGACCCCAATGATTCCCAGGCCCTTGCGGCGGCCATGTTGCGGTCACTCGTCGAAAGTGACTGGCGAGCCGAGCAGGAAGCGGCCGGATTGAAGCGCGCCGCAAACTTCTCCTGGGAACGGCACGTGAAGGCCCTGCTTCAGGTGTGGGAGCAGGTCCTGAACGAGGCATGAAGGTCCTTCTGGTAACACCTGCGCTCCCCTGGCCGGCCCACCAGGGCGGAAGCATGCGCAATTTCGGCCTGTTGAAGGGTCTGCGCAGGGCCGGGCACCGCATCTTTCTGCTCAGCGTTGGCCCGCCACCGGAAGAAGACTCAGCGCTGCACGGCCTGTGCGTAGAGATTGTCACGGCGCCGCCACCAACGCAGGGGCTGACAGTTCGCCTGCGACACCTTCTGACTGGCGACAAGCCGGAACTGGTCCTGCGTTTGATCAGCGATGAAATGCGGCGGAGCCTGACGAACTTGCTGGAAAGGCAACACTTCGACATCGTGCAGTTCGAAGGTCTGGAAGTCTGCGACCTATTGCCCCTTGTGCGGCAATGGAAACCGGAACTGCCCTGTTGCTACGATGCACACAACGCCGAATATATCCTGCAACGAACCCTGTTCATGGTTGACCGTCGGCAACCTGCGCGCTGGCCCCGCGCCCTGTGGTCCTGGCTGCAGGCCAGGCGCATCGCCAGTTTCGAACGGGACATCTGCCGACTCGCCAGGGGAACGCTGGCAGTTTCCGAAGAGGATGCCCGGGCATTGCGGGCTCTGTCCCCGCAAAGTCCGGTCGCCGTGGTGCCCAACGGCATCTTCACCAGCCACTACGCTCTGGCACCGACCGGGGACAATGCGGTGCCTACCCTGGCATTCACCGGCAAGATGGACTACCGCCCCAACGTCGATGCCATGCACTGGTTCTGCAATCGAGTGCTGCCTGGCGTGCTGGAAGCGCACCCCGCTTGCAAACTGAATATCGTCGGTCAATCGCCGCATTCCAGTCTCAGACAGCTGGGAAGGTCCCGACACATTAACGTCACGGGTTGGGTCGAGGAGATTCAACCCTGGCTTCATGGCTGTGACGTGTACGTCGCTCCCCTGCAGGCAGGGAGCGGCACGAAATTCAA
>DAOUIB010000462.1:0-3914 GCA_034428275.1 Anaerolineae bacterium | reverse complement strand
AGTTCCGATCGCTGCGTTCCAGTTTCGGCATCCCAGAGCCGTACCTTGCCGTCTTGCCCGACGCTGGCGAGGAGGCGGCTTTCCCTGTGCCAGGAAATCGCCATCGTATCGAGGCGATGACCGGACAGCCTGTGCCGGACCTCGCCCTGCTCGCCATTGAACAGCGTGATGGGGCCGGACACCCCCGCAACCGCCAGGCTCTTGCCATCCGGCGACCATGCCAGCCCAATCGGATGGTCGTCAATGTTGGCGCGCCACACTGCCCTGAGCGCCGGCCTGGCCGGTCTGGACCTGACCTTGCGCTGCATCATGACGCGAGACATTCACGGAAACCGTTTTCCAGCGCAGCCCGATCCAGGTTACGCCCGATGAAGATCATCTTGTTGTGACGCAATTCCTTCCCCCAGGGACGATCCGGGCGGCCGTCAAAGAGCATGTGCACCCCCTGGAATACGAAGCGCTCATCCCAACCCTGCACGCTCAACACGCCCTTCATCCGGAAGATGTCCAGTCCGTGTACGCGCAGGAGCTGGCTGAGCCAGCCATTGAGCTTCTCCAGCCGGAGATCGCCGGGGATGGAGATACCGACGGAAGTCACTTCTTCATCGTGTTCATGATCGGGCTTGTACTCACGGGTCTCGAGCGGGTCCAGCAGGGACTCCGCGCTGCAGAGGCGCGCGTCGAATTCATCCGGGTGATGTTCGGTGAACAGCATGAAATGGCCCGGCTCCTGGATCGCGAAATTGAAGACGGTCTCACCCTTTTCCTTCAGCACGAGCTGGCTGTACTGTCCCTTGCCAGGGCGCATCGTGGCGCCTGCCTCCAGGGCCTGCTCATCTTCGGAGAAGGTCAGTACTGCGTCCATCAGTGTTGCTTCCTGCGCCGCCAGGCCCGTGTTGGCCAAGGGCAACAGCGCCGCTCCCATCGCGGGGTCAGGGCCTTCACCCATCACCCATTCGTAAGTCCCGGTGTTCAGTTGATAGATGCCCGACCATTCAAAGGGGTATTCCGGCTCCATGAACTTCGGGTCGATTTCCATCGCCCGATCGAGGTTGAAACCGCCCACATTCAGGATCTTGTCCATCTCCACCACCGCGTCGCGGCTGCGGTAGATTTTCGCCATGCTGTTCATGCCCTTGATGCGGGCCTCGAGTCTCTCGAGGTCTTGCGGGGCGACCAGATCAATCTTGTTGAGCAGGATTACATCCGCAAAGGCGAGCTGTTCCCTGGCTTCGTCGCTGTCGTCAATGTGTTCCCAAATGTGTTTGGCATCGACCAGCGTGACGATTGCATCCAGATGGAGCTTCTGCTGCATGTCATCATCGACGCAAAAGGTTTGCGCAACGGGACCGGGATCGGCCATGCCGGTGGTTTCGACCATGATGTAATCGAACTTGTCGCGGCGTTTCATAAGATGACCGAGGATTCGAATCAAATCACCCCGCACGGTGCAGCAGATACAGCCGTTGTTCATCTCGAAGATTTCTTCTTCAGCGCCAATGACCAGGTCGTTATCGATGCCGACCTCACCGAATTCATTCTCAATCACCGCGATTTTTTTGCCGTGATTTTCGGTCAGGATGCGGTTGAGCAGTGTGGTTTTGCCCGACCCCAGAAAGCCGGTCAGCACAGTAACGGGAACCCGTGTTTCAACAGTGTCCATTGTGTTTCTGCCTCCTCGTTTGAACTGTCGTTTTCGTATAGAGATTCAACATCCGCAGCCCGCGCGTTGTGTTTTGGCAGGGGTCCCGGAACCATCACGCCACCCACCGCGACCATTTCCAATCCAGGCAAGCGCGCCGATAACCCCTGCCCCCGACAGGCTGGCGCAGACCGGGCAGACTGTCACGCTGTCGGCATTAACCTGGGCGCGCCCTTGTTGAAAGCACGTGGCGCCTCCTCACAACGGCACTCCTGCAGCGGCATGAACAGTCTCCGGGAAATCAAATGGCTCATAGACCTGAAAATCGCTGTAGATTTCCAGTTTCTGCCGCCGATGCGGGTTGCGAACCTGAGTCAGCGTATCAATGAGGGACACCGTTGTTGTCTGAATGCGTTCACTCCGCAAACTGTCCAGAATCGACGCCAGCGCCTCCGGCTCTGCCAGCGCCGAGACAGACAGAAGCGCGTAATCGGCATTCAGTCGCCCTGCCAGCGAGATCAACCCGGTCGCCAGCGAACAACAGACACAACCGCCCGCCAGCCGCTGGCGCGTGACCCCCTCTATCGCCAGCGGCGCATCGCTGTTGTCGATCAGCGCGAGGCGGTCCGTTTCGGCAGACAACGCTTCAACAAGCGCCTGCGTGAACCTGGCTTTTGGCTGATGCAGCATCCCGGTGATGGCGATCAACTGCATGCCTGGTCTCCCGCTGCGATGGCTCCATCCAGCGCGAACAAGGGGCGGTAGGCATCATGCCCGTTGCCATAGGTCCGATCCATCAAGGCAGCGTACTCGGCAGCATGGGCCGGATTGCTGCGCCAGCGCACACCGAGATATTCGGCCGCCTTGACGACGCCCAGCACAGCGTGTTTGATCTCCTCAAGGGTGTAATCCGGTCCCACCGGGACGTACAACCAGCGGGCGAGGTTCGCCGCCGTTTCCCGGTGACCCGGCGCGCCGTCGGCACGGAGCGCGGCATAATGCAAGGGCTGAACCTGCGGCAGCCAGCGCACGGGGGTATTTTCCTGCTCGACATAGGCGTAAAACGTGGCGGCATCGCACTCCGGCGGAATCTGTACCGCCACCGCAGTCGCCAGCGCCAGCCTGTTGGGCTCGTGCGTCGCCAGCCCGGCGGCTTCAAGCAGGCCGCGCCGCGCCTCCGCCAGCGTCGCGCCTTGCCGCTCTGCCAGTGCTGGAAGACGTTCACACTGCGCCAATGCCTGCGCTACGTTCGGGCAGTCAGCTGGTTGACGCAATGCCTTTACCTCTGCATAGAGCGCCTCATCACTGAACGCCAGCAGCGCGCCGGGACGGTTGTCGGCATCGGGCAGATGCAAGCCGTAGAGCGTCACCGCCGGGCGCTCTGCCGCGCCGGGAACAGGCAGGGTGTCAGCGCAGTCGAGCCAGGTAGCATTCTGCGGCTGCCACAACCCGCGCAGCACTTGCGTCCAGGTGAAGCGCGTACAGGGCGTCGCGAGCCGCAGCTGCGCGTCAAAGTCCAGAAAGCGCGGCAAGGCCTTGTGATGTTTGACCGACTCCGCCAGGTCATGGCTGGCATTCGCCGGAATACCGACCCCTTCGCCTTGCTCAATCCCCGCCGCCTGATGCAGCAAGCGGCGAGCGCGGTAGGCATCGCGCGCCAGCACAACCATTGCGCCGCCCAGTCGTTCCGACCATGCCTGTTCGGCGGACTCCAGTGTCACGTCGGCGTGTAACCTTGTGTCAGGGGGCGGGGTGAGCAAATCATCCAGCGGTGGATGGGCGGCATAATCCGCGCCGCGCACCGGCAAACCGCCCAGCGCCCCCACAGCGCAAAAACCGCCCAGCCACAATGTTCCCCAGTCGACAGGCGACGTCATCCTGTTCTTTCTCCTGAACTTTCAACCCTTTTGCTGCGCACGGGACTTCAATTCCCCGTTCCTTATTGATACCACGTCTCAATACGACTGGCAAGATGTAATCGGGAAGGGGCTCAGTCTGAGACGACTATGGCAGCTATTGGGCTTTTGATTCGTTGACGCCTTGTGTTGGCTCAATGGAGCCTCGACAGCTGTGGTGGTGCGCCGCGCGCCGGGCGACGACTTCCTGCCGGTGGCCAAGCGCCCGCCCTGTGGCATCGTGACCGACGCCCTGAAGGAACTGTCCCGTCAGTTCGATGTTCCCATGGTGCTGTGGAATCTCGATTCGCGCGATGCGCTCTGCAGCGCCAACTCCTACAAGAGCGCCCTCGTCTGTTGCAGCGAGATGTTGGCAA
>DAOUIB010000461.1:0-5791 GCA_034428275.1 Anaerolineae bacterium | reverse complement strand
TGGCGTGTCGAAATTGCCACTGGCGCCCTGTCCCGCCTGACCGCGTCTGAACTGGACGGGCCGGCACTGGCATGGTCGCCCGACAAATCCGAAATGATGGGCGTTCTGGCGGCGGAAGGTCTGCACATTTGGACCCGGGCCGGGATGTGGCGACTGGCCGCGGTGGCGACAGAAGGCAGGCTGACCTGGGCGCCCGCATCCTGACGCGTTCTGGCTACAGGTTGATGAAGACGTCGGTGAATCCTTCGCGGGCCAGGTCGTCGCGGTCGACAAGGCCAAAGCCGTTGTCCATACCATGGCCCCAGGCGTACCAGATTGCCGTCACCACGCGACCCTCGTAGCGTTGCTTCAGGTAGGTGACGAAATCGCTGGCGTACTTGCTGATGTCTTCCACCGGTTCCTCGTCGGCATTCAGAACGCCGAATTCGGTGATCCAGACCGGTTTGCCGGGCATGACGCGGGCCCAGGCATCGAGAGACTCGTCAATGAGCCCGAAGTGCCGGTACTTCCCGGCGGCGAAGGCCGGGCCGCGGCCATAGGGGTGAAAGGCGATGCCGTCCGGTCGCAAGTCTCTTGGCATGGCTTCCAGGGTCTGACGGGCGTAATCCGGGCCGGAGTGCGGTCCGCTGCAGTGGCCGCCGGTGATGACCATGGCTTCCGGGTCCGCCTCGCGGATTGCCGTTATGCACTTTGACAGCATCCGGCCGTAATCGGCCGGAGGCAGGGGTACGGAAGCACGGTGGCCGGTATGCGCGTCCATCTCGTTCCAGATTTGCCAGACGATGCCGCGCCCCTTGTACTGGGTGGCGATTTTCGCGGCCATTTCGGCCAGGCGATCGCTCAGCAGATTCCAGCGTCGCGTATCCATTCGATGCCAGACGTCGCTGGTCCCTTCGCCGTAGGTCTGGTGGGCCAGGACGACAATGACCTTGTAACCGGCGTCGATATAGGCGTTGATCACAGGACCAAAGCGCTCATAGGCCTTGACGATGTCCCGGTTCCCGTAGCGTTCCGGATTGCCATAAGGCAGCTCGGGATTCAGTGACACGTTGTAATTGAATCGCACCCAGCCCATGTTGCCGAGGCGGCCCGGGTTGGGCGTGCCCAGGCGGTGATAGCGGTCCAGGTTGACACCGGTGATGTTGTCGCCGACGATGGGCTGCGGTTTGTCCACCACGATGTAGTGCTCCGCCTGGGTGTAGCCCTCAACTTCGTCGCGCGTCAGAACGTAGAGCCACTCTCCCTCGCGGCCGATGCGCGACAGGGCTTCCTCATAGGGGTCGAGCACCATCAGCACGTCTCCGGGCCGAACGATGGCCAGGGGGTCGCCATCCTCCGGGGCGGAACGAATGCGGATGCGCTCGCTCTCCGGAGTGACGAACAGGCGGGGAGGTTCCGGCGATTCAGCCAGGGCATAGAACCAGGCGGCGGTAAAGCCTTCCGTGCCCGAAGGCGTACGGATGTGCAACCATTCATCCTGAACGCCGATTTTCTCAAGGGCCTGGGGAGGAGAATCGATAACCTGGACCACGTCTCCCTTCGACAGGGTGCCGATGGGCTCGCCGTCGACCGGCTGCACGCGAACGCGAATTCGGTCCTCAGTGGGCGTCACGTACACGGGCGCGTCGAAGGGGAATTCGCTGCCCTGGCTCCTGGCCAACGCCGGGGTCGGGCTGGAACCGTCAAAGACCCCGAGGAATCCGGCATCGCAGTAACCTTCCACGCCCCTGGGCGTCCTCACGAAGAGCCTCTCTCCGCCACGTCCGACTTTTGCAAGGGCGGCATCCGGGTCTTCAAGCGCGACAGCCACCTCGTTTTGTTCGAGCACAGCGATCTGTTCGCCCTCAAGGGGCCGGGACCAGACCTGCAGCTGGTGAATGGTTGGACTGACGAACAACTGCACTTCCGGCATGGCTGCACGGGGACCAGCCGCAATATGCGTTGCAGCCGCTGTTTCATCGGAGGCGGAGACACGTGCCAGTTCCGGGCCGGAGGTCGAATTGCCTCCCGGGGAACCGGTCGACGCGGTATTGTCCGCTTCATGCAGCGCCAGATACCAGGCAGCCGAATACCCCTCGGTGCCGCCGGTAGTGCGCACTCGCAGCCACTCATCCTGAACCCCAAGTTTCCCAAGGGCAGAATCACGGGATTCCAGCACTTCAGCCACGTCGCCCCGTGAAATGCTGTCCAGCATTTCGCCATCCTCAGGCTGTGCCCGGACTCGAATTCGGTCTTCCACGGGCGTAACCAGCAGGGGAGCGGAGACCGGGGCGGCGTGGGGAGTCATGACATTCGGGCCGGTGACCCGGGGTGGGGCAGGTGGCTGCAAATGCCTGGAATCCGGGTCCTGGTGGACGTCCAGAAACATGCAGGACACGTAGCCCTCCACGCCATCCAGACTGCGAATGTGGAGCCATGCGTGGTCGCTGCCCACCTTGTCGCGAGTGTCGTCGAGAGGCTCCAGCGACTCAAGGACGTCGCCAAGACCGGTCATCGTGAGCGTGATGCCGGTTTCGGGCTGTTCACGGATGCGCACGCGATACTCGGTCGGGGCCACATAGAATTTGTCCGGATCAAGCCCTGGCGCCGAATCTCCGGCGCTGAGGTCAGGCGCCCGCACCTGCAGCGACTTGTTCCTGACCAGAATTTCACCCTTTTCGTCTCCGTGAAGCTGCCAGTCACCGGCATGCACAAGGTTGAGCCAAAAGTCCCCCCTTTGCCTCAGACCGGGCAGATTGTCGCGGGCCGCCTGGCGATCGTGGGACAACTTGCGCAATTCGGCGACGCGGGTGATCAATCTGGACTCGCCCAGACCGTTTTGGTCGATCCGGGACCGTTCCGGAACATCAAACTCACGTTCCGCCATACGCAAAAAGCCGTCGCCCATACCGAAATTAATGCTGATGTCGAAGAGCAGGGCATGGGCCAGGGGAGTCTTGAGATTGCGGGGCTGAATGGCCACGCGCAGCGTGGGGTCCCAGAAATTCTTGCGCGCTTCGTCGTCCTGTATCTGGCGCATTTCCGGCTCGCGCCCGGCTGCGACCAGCAAGTCATGCAGACGCGATTCATGTCGCAGTCGCGCATCGCGACTGGCAATGCGAGAGCGGTAGGACTTTAGCGACGCCGCGATCTGGCTGGGCGAATTGTCGAGGTACTGGTCCACGACGCGCGCCAATACGCCGGAAGCCAGCGTGAACTGGAAACGACCGTAGCTAAGAATCCCGGCATCGTCCGTTTGGCAGGTCTGATAGCTGCCGCCTTCAAATCGCGATGTGATGCTAAACGCGACGGCGCGAATTCGAAGGTCCTCGTTCACTCTTTTTCTCCTGCAAGGCGGGACCTGTCAGAAAATATAGCGAAATTATCGCGAGGTCTCATCAAACACCTTTACGCCCGGAACATTGCAGGCAATGTCGGCCACTTCGCCTCCCGCAGCTTCAAGCCCGGCCGTCACGTCAGCGCGAATCGAGTCATCTGCCCATGCGAAGACGCAATCGCCGCCACCCGCGCCCGAGAGTTTTGCTCCCCAGGCGTGCGCCGAACGAGCGGCGTACACGAGATTGGCCAGTTGGCTCGTGCCGACACCCAGCGCCTCCAGCAGTCCCTGATTGACGTCGGTCAAGGCGCCCAGATCTCGCCAGCGCCCTTCCTCCAGACAGGATCGCGCGCGAATGCTGATTCTACCCATGGCGCCAAGAATCGCTTCGACGACGTCCGGATGCCGGGATCGCAGTCCGGCCACCCGTTTCACAAGATTGACAGTGCCCGCCTTGCTGCCGCTGTAGCCGATGATGAGCGGCAAGCGCTCCACGGACAGCGCCTCGGGAATCTCACCGCCGCGTTCCAAAAAGCATGTCCCGCCATAGACGGCCGCTGCCACGTCCAGACCGGAGCCAAGGCCCTGTACGTCCAGGACCGCGGCGCGCGCCATGCAATAGAGTTCATCCTGCGAGAGGTCGATGTTGTAAAGGCGCGACGCTGCAGCCAGCGCGGCGACGGTAATCGCTGACGAACTTCCCAGGCCGAGGCTTCTGCCTGGCCCGCCTGTGAGCAGTTGCAGTCCCCGTTTCAGCGGTTGCCTGGCGTTGAGCTGGTTGACGGCCGCCACGACGTAGGATATTTCCGGATCTTGCGTCTCGCCCAGCGCAGCGAATGGCACTTCGTGCAGACGGCCCGCAGAGGTCCTGACCTGCAGCGCTGTAGCGTCGATGCGGCGCGCACTGACCTGGTAACGACGGTCCACCGCGGTCACGATGCCCGGATAGCCATGCACCACGGCGTGATCGCCAAACAGGACCAGTTTTCCAGGCGCGCTGGCAGTAACCTGCATCAAATCTCTTCCGTGCTCCAGTGTGCCCTATGGTATCCTACGCTGTGCCCATCGTGTATGACAGGTGTCCCGACATGTCGCGTGCAACTGCCCGGGCCTGCGCCAATCTGGCCTTCGTGAAATACTGGGGCAAGCGCGACGCAGCGCTCAATCTCCCGCTAAACAGTTCCATCTCCATGACGCTGGACGCGGCGCACACCACGACCCGCGTTGAAATCGACCCCGAACTGGAGGCGGACGAGGTGTGGCTGTCCGGAGCGCCGGCGCCCGGGGCCTTCACGTCTCGTGTTGTCGCCCACCTGGAGCGCATCCGTTCATTGGCCCGGAGCGCAACGCCGGCCCGCGTCCACACCGATAACAATTTCCCGACCGGCACCGGCTTCGCTTCTTCAGCATCGGGATTCGCTGCCTTGACCTGTGCGGCCAGCGCTGCTTTTGGCCTGCGTTTGTCGCGTCGTGAACTGTCGGTCCTGACGCGAAAGGGTTCCGGCTCATCCTGCAGGTCCATCCATGCCGGTTTCGTCGAATGGCATGCCGGACAGGACAGCGACAGTTCCTTCGCCACGCAACTGGCCGATGCGGGACACTGGAATCTGGTCGACCTGGCGGTACTGGTCTCGGAAAGGGAGAAATCTGTCGGTTCCAGCGACGGTCATCGACTGGCGGGCAACAGTCCCTTCTGGCATTCGCGGACGCAAACAATGGCAGCGCGACTCGCAGAAGTCCGCCAGGCGCTGCTCAAGCGCGACTTCCATCATTTTGGCAGGGAGGTGGAGGCCGAGGCGCTCGAAATGCATGCCATCATGCAAACCTCCGCTCACCAGCGCGGCGAAACCTGGCAGTCGGGCATTTTTTACATGGCGCCGGATACCCTGCGCCTGATCAATGCCGTCCAGCGCTGGCGACGGACCGGCATGGAGGTCTACTTCACCCTTGATGCCGGGCCGACCGTACACCTTCTGTGTCTGGAGGACCAGTCCGGGGACGTTCTTGATGCCCTGCAGTCGCTGGAAGGCAGTCAGGGCTGGCGCACGATTGCCTGTCGGCCCGGTCCCGGGGCGCGACTGTTGCCAGGGAGCGAACCCGTCTGAGCCTGGCCAGGCCGGGCTAAACGGGCGCCACGAACTGCCGAAAGAGGTCGGCAACGCCCCCGGGTTCCGCTTCGGTGACGCATTCCACGTTTGGCGTTTGCCTCACCCAGTTGCGATGGTCGGTAATTGTCTGGCCGCGCGACAGTGAGCCCCGGAGTTCGACGGCGACGCGATGGCGTTCGCTGGCCACAATGAGTTCCGGGCGGAGTGTGACCGCCATGGTCAGGGTGTCCGGGATGAGCACCTCAGCCTCAAGGCCGGCTTCGCTCAAACGCTGCAACATCCCTTCGCAGCTGTCGCGATACAGGGCGGCGCGCGGTCCGGGCTGGCTTGTAAGTTCCTCGAAGACAGGGGTCGGCAGGGGATTGGC
>DAOUIB010000460.1:0-3319 GCA_034428275.1 Anaerolineae bacterium | reverse complement strand
CGGCTGGTCAGCAGCAACTGCGGCGCCGGCCGCAATCCGAGCGCGAGGTTGCTGTCGTAGTCGAGGGCCCAGTCCCAGCCGGGTTCCGGCGGCAGGTCCTCTCTGCGGTGACCGGTCAGGCGCCAGGCGAAGCCGATGGTCCAGGGGTTGATGCTGCCCTGCAGCAGGCGGCGGTCGGAACTGGCGCTGCGCGGGTCGTCGGGCCGGACGCCGAGGGCGGCGACGTCGCCATCGATGAAGAGCGTGGCGTAGTCGTCGCTGGAGCGAATCTGCAGCGCCTCGTCGCCGTGGAAGGGCGCCAGGTCGATTCCGGCCAGGACGTAGACGATTAGCAGGGCCAGCCACAGGGCGACAGCGAGTTGCTGCCGCCGGCTCACAGGCGGATTTCCAGCTGGCGGGCGTGTCGCACGAACTCCAGCGCCTGCAGGACCTGCAGTTGCCCCTCCGTCAGGGGCTGGTCGAGGGTGAGCACGGTCAGGGTGTTGCCGCCGGGGCTGGCGCGACCGGTCTGCCAGCTGGCGATATTGACGTCGTTGTCGGCCAGCAGGGTGCCGACGCGACCGATGACGCCGGGTTGGTCGCGGCTGCCCATGATGAGCAACTGGCCCAGCGGCACGAAATTAATGTCGTACTCGTTGATTTGCACGACGCGCGGCTCGCGACCGTCCAGCAGCGTGCCGCCCATGGTGATTTCCTCGCCGCCCTCAAGGGTGAAGTGGCAGGACACGAGGCTGGCGTAATCGCCGGTGCTCAGCCCCCGGGTCTGCATCACCTGCAGGCCGCGGACGCTGGCCAGCACCGGCGCGTTGATGTAATTGACCTGTTCGCCCAGCACCGGTTTCAGAATGCCGTGCAGCAGCGCGACGGTCAGTGGCTTGATCAGGTCATCCAGCCTTTCGCCGCGATACTCGACGGCGACGCGCCGCACGGGCTGCCGCGCGAGGGCGTGCAGGATGCGTCCCATGCAGTCCGCCAGGCGCATGTAGGGTCGCGCCTCGGCCCAGGGCGTGCCGGGCAGGAAAGGCATGTTGACCACGTGGCGATAGTCATGGCCGCGCAGGGCGTCCAGCACCTGGGCGACGATCTGGGTGGAGAGATTCAGGTTCGCCTCGCGGGTGTTGTCGCCGATGCGGGGTGTATGCAGCACCGCGTCCAGCCCGATGAGGGGGCTGTCGGAGGGAGGTTCCTGCGGGAAGACGTCGGTGGCCGCGCCGGCCAGATGTCCGCTGCGCAGGGCATCGGCGACGGCCTGTTCGTCCCAGACCGCGCCGTGCGCGGTGTTGATGAGGCGCGCTCCCGGTCGGATGCGCCCGATGGCCGCGGCATCCAGCATCTGGCGGGTCTCGTCGGTGAGGGGCAGGTGCAGGCTGATGAAGTCACTGCGCCCCAGCAGGTCGTCAAGGCCGACCGGCAGCAGGCGACGGTCGTCGGGCTGGTCCTCGGCGATATAGGGGTCATGGACCAGCACCTGCATGCCGAAGGCCAGGCAACGTTCCGCCACCACGCGTCCGACGCGTCCGTAGCCGATGATTCCGATAGTCTTGCCGGCAAGCTGGACGCCCGCCTGGCGCGCGCGCTGCAGGGGCCAGTAACCGGCCTGCAGGCTGTTGTGGGCGCCGACCAGGTTGCGGCCCAGGGCCAGCAGCAGGGCGAGGGTGTGCTCGCCGGCCGCGATGGCGCCGGTGCCCGGCGTGCTGGTGACGATGATGCCGCGACGGGTGGCGGTATCGACGTCGATGTTGCCGACGCCGGTACCGGCGAGACCGATGACCCGCAGGCGCGGGGCGTGCTCCAGCAGTTCGGCATCGACCTGGACGTCGCTGCGCACGATCAGACCTTCGGCGGTCTCAAGCTGTTGACGGAGACTGCTCTCGCCGGGGCGGGCCTGTTTCAGGCTGACGTCCGCCGCCTGCCGCAGCAATTCCAGACCGTCTTCGGCGAGGTCGGTGGCTACGACGACGGGACAGGGCGTCATGTCAACCAGGCGCGCACGGCGTGCAGATCGGGAAAGACGTAGGGAGTCACGCTTTCCAGGTCGGCGGCCTGGCTGTGGCTGCGGTCCGGCACGGCATAGCAGGTCATGCCGGCGGCGGTTGCCGCGCGCGCGCCGTTGGCGCTGTCTTCCAGCGCCAGGCAGTGTTCCGGTTGAACGCCCAGCAGGCGAGCCGCCTGCAGGTAGACGTCGGGGGCCGGTTTGCCGCGCGGCACGTCGTCGGCCGAGCAACGCAGCCGGAAGACTTCGTCCCAGCCTTGGGACTGCAGGGTGGCCTCAATGACGGCCAGGGGCGAACTGGATGCGATGGCGAGCGGCCAGGCGCGCGCCTGCACGAAGTCGATCATCTCGGGCGCGCCCGGCTGGGCCCTTACCATGGAGGGGATGAGGCGCAACATGTTGGCGTTGACCTCGGCGGTCAATGCCTCGAGGGGCTCCTGCATGCCGAAGTGGTCGCTCAGCTTCGCCATGAATTCATCCATGCGCATGCCGATGATGCTGGCGCGCAGCTCATCGGTGTAGACGAGGCCGCGGCTGGAGAAGACTTCATCTTCGGCGATGTGCCAGATGCGCTCCGAATCCACCAGCAGGCCATCCATGTCGAAAATCACGGCGCGCGGCTTCATGGGCTCAGGTGGTCTCACTGGCGAAGGCTCCTGCGAATGCCTGGCGCAAGGGGTCGCGATTCAGGCTGAGCTGGCCCGCTTGCGCGAGTCGCAGGCCCTTTTCAAAGAGGGCCTGATGGGCCGTGCCCCGCAGCCGACGCCAGCCCGCGGGTCCGGCGGCGAGGGGCAGGAGCGGGGCCAGGCTGGGGCAGTGGATGAAGGCGTCGGCATGCTCGCGCACGGCGTCGCGCGCGGCGACGCCGCCGTAGCCCACGAAAAGATCCACCACCTCGCGCGTGGCGAGGTCCGAGACGCCGTCGCCGATCATAAGGCGGCGGCCGGGAAGATCGCCGGCCAGTTCGCTCACCATCAGCGGCTTGCCGCTGGAGACGGTCAGGGGGCCGACCTGGTAATCGAGCCAGGCCTGGTTGTGCTGTGTCTGCGCTTCGTGATAGCGCCACCATTCACCGGCCAGGCGGTCGTACTCCAGCTCCACGGCGCGGATGCGTTCGGCGGGAATGCCAAGGCGTTGCCCGAGACCGCGCACCGGCTCCGCCAGCCCGCCGCTGATGATGAAGACCGTCTTGCCGAGGAACTGCAGGGCATCCAGCAGGGCCTGGGCGTCCGGCACCAGGGTCTGCTGGTAGCGCTCGACGATGGCGTTCACCTGACCGCGGGTGGGGCGGATCGCCTGCAGGCGCTTGCCGTAGACGCCGGCAAG
>DAOUIB010000459.1:0-2491 GCA_034428275.1 Anaerolineae bacterium | reverse complement strand
GCCTGTTGCGCGAGGCCCTGCACGCCCATCCGCCGCCACGCAAGGGCACGCGCCAGTTGCGCATCTTCTATGCCTCCCAGGTCGACGTGGACCCGCCGGTCTTTCTCTTCCACGTCAACGACACGCGACTGGTCCACTTCAGCTACAGACGCTATCTGGAGAATCGCATTCGCGCCACCTGGTCCTTCGAAGGTACGCCGCTGGTGCTCAGCTTTCGGCCGCGCGACGGACAACTATAGCCGCCTGCATTGCCAGACCGGCGCACGGTCGTTACACTGTTGCGCGGCCCGATCCAGGATGAAAGCGCTACATTTGTCTTTTGAATACCCGCCCCGCCCGCGTCTGCACCGGCGCGGCCTGCTTTACGAACTGGCAGAATCGCTGGTGCTCATGATCATGGTCTATGCGCTCGTGGACATGGCCTCCGTGCGCTTTTACGTGGACGGACCGAGCATGGAACCCACCCTTTTCAGCGACCAGCGCGTCATCGTGTCACGCCTGCACTATTTTCTGCCCGAACCGCAACGCGGTCAGATCGCCGTGTTTCAGTCGCCGGACCGCCCCGGAGTGGACCCTCCGCTCATCAAGCGGATTATCGGCCTGCCTGGCGAGACTGTGACCCTGAGTAGCGGGCGGTTTTTGATTGACGGGCAAGCGCTCAACGAGCCCTACGTCAACAGCCCCTGCAATGCCGGTCGCTGCCCGGACAGGGAGTGGGTGCTGGGCGAGACCGAGTACTTCCTCGTCGGCGACAATCGCAACCGGAGCCGTGATTCGCGCACCTTTGGGCCCGTCGACCGCTCCATGCTGGTGGGCGAAGCCGTCTTTCGCTACTGGCCGCCGAACGATCTGGCCTTTCTTTCCAGCTTTCGCTATCCGGCCGAAGCCTTTGAATGACGTCCCGCCCGCGCGGCCAGCCAGTCGGCAAATCGCTGACTGACCACTATTGCTACCGATACTGCCGGGGCCATGCTATAGTCGCCTGAACGGCTGGCGCCGGCAGCCTGCAGTTGAGCCGCCCGTCGGGACAGTCCCGTTTCAGGTCGATTTGGGGCTCGCGTAATTGCCAGGCTGCCAGGGGCGCGCCGTCCCTGCCAGAGGGCTTCAGGCCAGTACATCCCGGGAGATCATCATGAGACTGGTAATTGTCTTGCTGGCGCTTCTGTTTGTCGCTGCGCCGCTGCGCGCGCAGGAGGAGTTGCCCCCGGGCTGCAACACTGCGGCCATGGGGACCATCTTTTCCTCGCTGGCTGCCGCCCTGGCGCAACAATCCCTGCCGCTGGACCAGGCGATCTACGTCATTGACGTATTGCAGGACACGCTGTCCGCCCTGCGCGCGGCCTGTGAGGGTGAGACCTGGTCCGACCCCGCAGCGCCGGATTACGACAGCATTCCCCAAATGCGGGGCGAAGACGGGGCCTTCATCCTGGGCGACCCGGAAGCGCCCGTCACCATCATCGAGTTCTCGGACTTTCTCTGCCCCGCCTGCCAGCGTTACCACGAAACGTTGCGGCAGTTGATTCAGGACTACGTGGTTACCGGCCAGGCGCGCTTCGAGTACCGTATGTTTCCGGTCATCGACGCCGTCGCCTCGCCCCTGGTGGCTTCCCTCGTCGAGTGTTCGGAGGAACAGCTGCCGGGCAGTTTCTGGCGCGCGCACGATCTCATGTTTGAACTGGTCAGCGCCGGTTTTCACGGCCTGACTCACTTCACCTTTGCGTCCCGCGCCGGCCTGAATTATGAGGAATTGGGCACCTGCGTCAACGAGACGGCCAACCAGGTGGTGGTTGACAGCGAACTGGCGCAGGAACTCGGCGTTTCCAGCACGCCGACCATGATGCTGCGCTATGGCGACGGCGACATGGAATTCATTCGCGACCAGAACGGAAACCGGGCCCAGGGCGGTCTGCCCTACTTTATTCTGGAGAACATTGTGCGGGAAGCCAACGCGGAATGAACGAATGCGAACTGCGCGAACAGATCTGCCACATCGGGCGCCTGCTGTATCAGAACAACCTGATCGACAGCGGCAGCGGCAACATCAGCGCGCGCCTGGCTCCCGGGCGCATCCTTTGCACGCCCAGCGGCCTCGCCAAGGGCTTCATGCGTCCGGAACAACTCATCATCGTCAACCTGGATGGCGAGCGCATCGACACGCCCAATGAGGCCAACGCCGACCTGGGACCGACCTCGGAATTGCCCATGCACCTGGAGTGCTACCGCCAGCGCGAGGACGTACAGGGTGTCGTGCATGCCCACCCGCCCAATGCGGTGGCGCTCACCCTCACCGGCCACGGCTTCAGCGACTGCGTGATTCCGGAGGCCATCGTGTTGCTGGGCGCCATCCCAGTGACGCCCTACGCAACGCCTTCTGGCACGGAAAACCGCGACGCCGTCAGCCATCTGGTGCGCGAGCACGACGCGATCATGCTGGCCTACCACGGCTCGCTGACCGTCGCCGACAAGCTCTGGGAAGCCTATCTGTTGCTGG
>DAOUIB010000458.1:0-3977 GCA_034428275.1 Anaerolineae bacterium | reverse complement strand
GCGACCGGCAACGCTTCGCCGCGCAGCAGGTGTTGCAGGATGTCCATCGCCATGCCACGCAACACGGGGACCCGCGCTACCCGGCGCCAGGGGGCATGCTGGTGGCCCTGCGCGGTCCGCTGGCCCGCCCGGCCCTGCGTCAACTGCAGCGCGAGGGACTGTTGCAGGCGGGCGCGGACGACGACTGGACGCTGAGCGAGCGCGGCCTCGAGCGGGCGCAGGCAGCCGCGCGCAACCAGCTCCTGTGGGAGCGCTACCGTCAGTTTGGCGAGGAACTGGGGCTGCCCGCAGTGACGGTGGACCCGCAGCAGCCCATCGACCGGCTGTTGCCCGCCGCGGCCCTCGCCCGCCTGGAGAGGCTGGACTAGCCCGTGGCGACCCTGGAAGCCCTGCTGATCGACCTTTTGCTGCGGGTGACCGACCTGGAGCAACTGAACGCCATCCTGGGCGACCCGCAAACGACGGCCCTGATCACCGGCGGTCTGGTGGCCTTCGCCGCCGCCCTGCCCGGCACCTTCCTGCTCCTGCGCAAGCTGGCCATGACCACCGACGCCATCAGCCACACGGTGCTGCTGGGCATCGTGCTGGCCTTTCTGCTGCTGGCCGCCCTGCCCGGCGTGGAGGCCGACCTCAACTCCCCCTGGCTGATTTTGGGGGCGGCGCTGGCCGGCCTGGCCACCGTGCTTATGACAGGCGCCATTCAGCGTTCCGGCCTGGTGAAGGAGGACGCCGCTCTGGGCCTGGTGTTCCCGCTGCTCTTCGCCATCGCCATCATTCTCATATCCCGGCTGACCGATGACGTGCATCTGGACAGCGACGCGGTGATTCTGGGCGAGATCGGCGTCGTCTGGGCGGACGCCCGCAGCCACTGCCTGCAGGACTGCGACGAAGTGCACATCACGCCCGACGACCCGCGCGCCGAGACCGGTCGACGTTGTACAAATTGCGCCGAACTGGACATAGGCCCGCGCGACCCGGCGGCGGAGTTTGAAGAATACTGTCTGAATTGCGGCCGCTACACGGCGGCCGAGGCCTGGCGCGCCCGGCTGGTGCCGCAAGCGCCCACGCAGGTCTTCTGGCCGCGGGCCATCACCTCCATGTTGCTGGTGGCCCTGCTCAACCTGGCGTTCATCCTCCTCTTCTACAAGGAACTCAAGCTGGGCACCTTCGACCCGGCGCTGGCGGCCGCGCTGGGCCTGCGGCCGGCGCTGCTCAATACGGCGCTGATGGTGCTGGTGAGCATCACGGCCGTGGCCGCCTTCGACGCGGTCGGCTCGGTGCTGGTGGTGGCCTTCTTCATCATTCCGCCCGCGACGGCCTGGCTGCTCAGCGACCGCCTGGCCCACATCCTGTTGCTGGCGCCCCTGGGCGGCGTGTTGGCGTCGTTTACCGGCTACGAATTCTCGCGCGGCAACCTGCTCGGCATCGCGCAGATGCGAGACCTGCTGCTGCTGCTGGACGAAGTCATCGGTCTGGACGGCTTCACCGAGTGGAATACGTCCATTTCGGCCGCCATCGTGCTGATGATGTTTCTGTTTTTTCTGCTGGCCTGGGTGTTCTCTCCGCGCCAGGGGCTGTTGCTGTCCCTGTTGCAGCATCGCGCCCGGCGCCAGCACTTTGCCGAACAGCTGCTGCTGGGCCACGTGCACCATCATCAGGGAACGGCCGAGGCCGCCAGCGAACTGGCGCAAGACCGGCTGCACCTGCATCTGGGCTGGACGCCGCGGCGGACGCAGCGCGTGTTGACACGCCTGCGCCTGCGGGATCTGCTGCGCATTGAGGACGGCGCCCTGCTGTTGACCGCGCGCGGCGAACGCAGCGTGCGCCGCTTCATGGTCCTGCGCGGCGCGGGCGGCGCCTCCCCTGCCGCAGACTAAATGTGGCCGCGCCTCTGTCTGCCGCCCTGCGTTGACCCGGCGCCGGGCAGACGATATGCTCGCCGCGGACCGACAGGAGCGAAGACACATGGCGGATAAAGCGGGCAAGCGGGTCATTGCCGAGGATCAGGCGGTCGAGTTGCTGGCGCTCTTCGTCAGTTCGGCGCAACTGCTGATGAGCGAACCGGCGCATTACGGGCCGCTGCGCCTGTTGACCGCCACCGAACGCCTGAGCGCGATGATGCTGGAAAGGGCCTCGCCGGAGACGCGGCCATTTCTGGAACTGGCCATCGAGCGCATTCCGCAAATGCACATGCAGATGTCGGACGTGAAAGCCTATTCGGCGGGCCTGGAGGAACTGAACGCGGCGATCGGCGAATGCCTGGTGCGCCGCGCGGGCCTGGAGTGAGCGGGAATGGCCCGCAGCGCCCAACCCCTTTCCTGGCGTAGGGGATTTCCAAATCACTCGTCCTGACAAAACGCAGCGCCATGTAGGGGCGACATATCATGTCGCCCGCCCGGTTGTCCTGTTACATGCGGGCGACATGTTATGTCGCCCATGCGTCATTCGGTGCAGGGGCGATTTGGCGGATCGCCCGTCACGCGCAGACCGCATGTCGCCGTAGACGCGGCGGGCGATATGACAGGTTACCCTTTCGGCACAGATCGGTCGCGGGAATGAATATGGGGTGAGGGCCTTATGAGCAACGACGTGCTGGACGCCATCCGCAAGCGCCGCGTTGTGCGCGAGATGACCGACGAGCCGGTCACGCAGGAGCAGCTGGAGCAGATTCTGGACGCCGGTCGCTGGGCGCCGACGGGCGGCAACCTGCGCCAGAATCGCTTCGTCGTCGTGCAGGACGAAAAGATCAAGCGCCTGATCTACCAGGTCTCGCCCGGCATGTTCCAGCGTCCGCCGTTGATCATCCTGATTTGCAGCGATCTGCAGCTGGCGATCGACCATCAGCTCGGGGAGGACAAGTCGACCTTCCTCATGGACGTCGGCAAGGCCGCGCAGAACATGGCCCTCGCCGCGCATTCGCTCGGCCTCGCCACCGGACCGGTGACCTCCTTCAGCCAGACGGCCGTCAGCCGCATCCTGAACCTGCCGGGCACTTACGTGCCACACATGTTCCTCTGTCTGGGGCATGCCGCGCCGGTGCCGCAGTTCAACGTGCGCGCCTGGCAGCGCATCACCTGGCGCGACCTGACTTTCTACGATCGCTTTCCGTCGGATTCCGGCGGCGGATAGTAGCGGCGACCGGCCAGACGCTCCGGCAAACGCGACTCGCTGCCGTCGTCCTCGCCGTAGCCCAGAGATTTCATCAGGCCGGTGGGCGCGTTGCGCAGCTTCATCGGCACCTCGAGATTGCCGGTGCGCTGCACGTCCTCCATTGCGGCGAAAAAGGCATCGCAGGAGGCGCGGCTCTTGGGCGCCTGGGCCATGTAGGCCGTGCCATGCGCCAGGTTGATCTGGCACTCCGGGTAGCCGATGGTCTCGCAGGCGCGGAAGACCTCGTTGGCCACGACCAGCGCGGTCGGCTGCGCCATGCCGATGTCCTCGCTGGCGAAGATCACCATGCGCCGCGCGATGAAGAGCGGGTCCTCGCCGGCCTGCACCATGCGCGCCAGGTAGTAGAGCGCGGCGTCCACGTCGCTGGCGCGCATCGACTTAATGTAGGCGCTGATGGTGTTGTAGTGCTCCTCGCCCTGTTTGTCGTAACGCAGGTGGGCGGACTGCAAGGCGTCGCGCAAGTGCGTCGCCGTGACCGTGCTCGCCTGGTGGAGGCGGGTCGCGACCTCCAGCAGGTTGAGGGCGCGGCGGGCGTCGCCATTGGCATACGCCGCCAGAAAGTCGCGCGCCTCGTCCTCCAGGCCGACCTCCAGCGCTTCGCTGCCGCGCGCGAGAATGTCGCCGAGTTCGGCCTCGCCAAGGGCTTCCAGCACGAACACCTGGCAGCGTGAAAGCAGGGCCGGAATGACCTCGAAGGAGGGGTTTTCGGTCGTGGCGCCGATCAGGATGATGGTGCCGTCCTCGACGTAGGGCAGCAGATAGTCCTGCTGCGCCTTGTTAAAGCGGTGGATTTCGTCGAGAAAGAG
>DAOUIB010000457.1:0-14532 GCA_034428275.1 Anaerolineae bacterium | reverse complement strand
TCGGCGTCGGGCCAGGCACCTTTGTGCCCGTCAGAAGCGACGTCGACGTCGGCAACCTGCCGCCTGGCGATTACGAACTGCAGGTCGCGCTCTACGACTGGCGGACCGGCGAGCGCCTTGACGCCCGCGACCAGGATACCGGCGTCGTCGGCGACATGCACGTCCTGCAACGCTTCCACGTTGACTGAAACACTAATCGAAGTCTGCCGGAAGTTCCGGTCTTCGCAGCATCTCGAAGAAACGCAGCAGTTGTTCCCGCGTCACGCGCCGCGTGGACAGGCCTTCCGGCAACTCGTCTTCCGCAAAGAAGGTCGCGTCGCCGGTCTCCTCCCAGGAAGCGCCGCTGCCACGGACGGTCTCCGGCGCCGCGTCCAGCAGTTCACACTGGAAGAACACCTTGTAGATGTGAAACAGGTTGGCCGGATGCGCGTGGCGACGACGATCGTAGAGCGCCAGCAGACGCGTCGCGCGCACCCGCCAGCCGCTCTCCTCAAGGACTTCGCGCGCCGTGGCGTCGCCCGGCGATTCGTTGATCTCCGCCCAGCCGCCGGGTAGCGTCCAGCGCCCCTCGTCCAGATATTCACGCACCAGCAGGACCCGTTCATCGCGGAACACCACGCCGCGGACGTCCACCTTCGGTGTGGCGTGGCCCCCTTGCTGCTCCAGCAAATCCTTCACGCGCTCCAGGTCGGCCCCACTGCCGGCTGCGAACATTTCGGCGGCGATATCGCGCAACTTTTCGTAGCGTTCGCGGTCGAAGGTCGGCGGATCGTAGTGCAGGCCGGTCTGGGCGATCGCCTGAATGCGACGCGCGTGATCGAGCCAGCGCGGCTCCATGCCACCCTCCCTGATTCGCTGCCCGATCAAACTATAACAGCGGACTCGTCGGCCTCCGTCGACGACGGGCCCTGGAGTACACTGCGCGACCGGGTCTTCATTGACGAGGAAGCGCTTCATGCCCGTCCCTGTGCCGGTCCTGGTCTCCTGGTCCTCCGGCAAGGACTCTGCCTGGGCCCTGCACGCCCTGCGCCAGCAGCCCGGACGCTACGATGTGCGAGGGATCTTCACCGCCGTCACCAGTCGCTTCGACCGCGTGTCCATTCAGGCGACTCCCCGTTCGGTCCTGCGACTTCAGGCCTGTCGTCTGGGGCTGCCACTCTACGAGATTTCGATCCCCTACCCATGTTCAAACGAGCAGTATGAAGCCGCGATGACGGCCTTCCTGGTACGAATCCGCAGGCTTGACGATGCTCGCGGCGCGCGCCACCTGGCCTTCGGCGATCTTTTTCTGGAAGACATTCGCGCCTACCGCGAGTCGCGACTGCGCGACACCGGCTTTGAACCCCTGTTTCCCCTCTTTGGCGCGGACACCGCGGCCCTGGCGCTCGAAATGATCGATTCCGGCCTGCGCGCCATCGTCACGGTCGTCAACCCCCAATTGATTCCGGCTTCCTTCGCCGGGCGTCGTTTCGACAGGGCCCTGCTGACCGACCTGCCGCCTGCGGCGGACCCACTGGGTGAAAATGGCGAATACCACACTTGCGTCATTGACGGCCCCATGTTTTCGCATCCGGTCAGGGCCCGCGCCGGCGCCGTCGTGGAGCGCGAAATCCTGGCCAGTCCCGGCGCGGCGGGCGACCAGGACAACCCGACCTACGTCTATGCCGACGTCGTGCCGGAGTAAAGACGGCCACAACCGGATACCCTGCGGCAACGCTATACTTGTCTGCAGGGGCTCCAGCCAGGGGAACAGATGTGAGCAGCGCCAGATTCCCGCATCTTGACACGCAAGCGCGCAGGCACTCCCGCAGGGCCCGGCGCCGGCCCGGCTTCGTCGATGACCTCGGCAGGGTGCTCGACGAGATCAACGCCTGGGGCCTGCTGGCTGCGCAGCAGGAGGCGCAGCATCGCGACATCAGCGCCTTCGGCCCGGACGTGTTTCGCGGTTTCCTGCCCCGGGCCTGGGTCGGTGTCGCGCTCTGGTACAAGAGAAAGGGCTATTATTTCTACGACCAGATCCAGTTGCTGGGCATCTGGGCGCTGCGCAGCGACGCAGACGCGATCGACATCGTCTGCGGCCTGCGCGCTCTGCGTTACTCCCTGCCCTTCTTCAGCGCCGAAAGCTACTACCATCGCATCCGGCGCGAATTCCGTACCTGCTACAAGGACAACGGTCAGCCGCCGACGGGCGCCGGTCGCCGCTACACCGGCGTCTGGGAGCCTGGCAGGCGCCTGGTCATTCGCCGGGAACTGGAAGAAACGCTGGCGCAATGGGCGTCCCGGCCGGATTAAGGGGCCTGGCCTTTCGTACACAGTGTTTCATTGTGATCGCGGGACATGAAGCGGAGTGAACTTGACTTGACCGGGGTCGTGCACCATGATGGCCGCCCTGTAACCCGGGACCTGGATGGCCATGCCAAACCGGATCGCTGAAGACGTCCGCAGCCTGCCGCCTTCCGGCATCCGCCGCTTCTTTGATATTGCGGCGGATATGGAGGACGTCATATCCCTCGGCATTGGAGAACCGGACTTTCCCACGCCGGCCCAGGTCGCGCGCGCGGGCGCCGACAGCCTGCTGCAAGGCGGCACCGGTTACACCGCCAACGCCGGCATGCCCGAACTGCGCCACGCCATCAGCGACTACGTTGATGAGTTGTACGGCCTGACCTACGATCCCGATGAAGAGGTTCTGGTCACCGTTGGCGTCAGCGAGGGGTTGTTCCTTGCCCTGCGGGCCCTGCTCAACCCTGGCGACGAGGTGCTGGTGGTTGAGCCCTGTTTCGTCAGCAACCCGGCGGCGGTAAGAATCGCCGGCGGGGTCTGCGTGCCGGTAAGCACCGACGTCGCCCAGGATTTCCAGGTCACTGCAGCGGCGCTGGAAAGGCGCATAACCCCGCGCACGCGCGCCATAGTCATCAACTATCCCAACAACCCGACCGGCGCCGTGCTGACGGACGACCATCTGAACCAGGTGGCGGCCGTGGCCCAGGCCCATGATCTGGTCGTCATTTCGGACGAAATCTACGAACGACTGGTCTTCGGTCACCGGCACCGCTGCTTTGCATCCCTGCCCGGCATGCGCGAACGCACGCTGCTGCTCAGCGGCATGAGCAAGTCCTTCGCGATGACGGGCTGGCGCATCGGCTACGCCTGTGGCCCGCCGGACCTGCTGGCCGCCATGGGCCGCCTGCACCAGTACCTCACGATGGCGGCTCCCACCATGGGCCAGGTGGCGAGCCTGCAGGCCCTGCAACAGGGATCGGCCGACGTCGAGGCCATGCGTCTCGAATACGACCGGCGCCGGCGACTGGTCGTGGACGGCTTCAATGCGCTCGGCCTGCCCTGCTTTGAGCCGCGCGGCGCTTTCTACGCCTTCCCGGACGTGCGCTCCAGCGGGCTGGACGACGACAGCTTCAGCGAACGCCTGCTGTATGAAGAGCGTGTGGCCGTCGTGCCCGGCAGCGCCTTTGGCGCCAGCGGCGCCGGTTTCGTGCGGGCCAGTTACGCCACCAGCCACGCGCAGCTGGAAAAAGCGCTGCATCGAATTGAGAAATTCCTGCAGCGTCTGTGACGCGCCGCGAAATCGACGATCAGCGCGTTTAATTCCATATAAGACCAATGTGGAATCAGTGGTATACTCGCGTCATGCGCGTTGCGCACCCCGGGAGCCGGTCGTGAATCACATCAACCTCAAGATTGCCCTCGAACGCGAGGGCGAAGAGCCCATCTATCGCCAGTTAATCCGCCACATTCGCATGCAAATCGAAAGCGGCAGCCTCGAAGCCGGCGCGCGCCTGCCCGCCAGCCGGGACCTGGCGCATCAGCTGGGTGTCAGCCGCATCAGTGTCGTCAACGCCTACGCCGAATTGCGTTCCCAGGGCTGGCTCAGCGCGCATGCCGGACGGGGCACCTTTGTCGCCGCCAAAAACGGCAAGGCCGGCGATGACCCGGCGGAAAACAACGGCGTGGCCATCAGCCACCGGGAGACGGCCCACGTGCCCCACCGGGCCGTGCGCGAGATGATGCGCCTCGGCCAAAAACATGGAGTCATCAGCTTCAGTCACGGCTCGCTGTCCACCGACCTCTTCCCCCTGCAGCAACTGCAGGACGTACTCAATTCGGTCATGCTGCGCGACGGCGCGCGGGCCCTGGGCTACGAAGCGCCGGAAGGCTACGGTCCCCTGCGCGGCGCCGTGCGGGATTACGTCAGCGCCCTCGGCATCCAGTGCAGCAGCAATCAGGTGCTGATCACCGGCGGCACCCAGCAGGGAGTCGACCTGGTCGTGCAGGCCCTGCTCTCCGAAGGCGAACTGGTCGTCACCGAAAACCCGACCTATCTGGGCATTCTTGATATCGCCCGCGCGCGTCGCGTCCAGTTGCAGGGCATCGACATGGACCGCGACGGGATCCGCCTCGACATGCTGGAAAATTTCATCATCGAACACAGTCCGCGCCTGATTTACGTCGTTCCGGGTTTCCACAACCCCACCGGACGCGTCATGCCGCTGCACCGTCGGCGCCAGCTCCTCAACCTGGCCAATGCCTGGCACATTCCCCTGCTGGAGGACGGCGTTTACCATGAATTCCGCTTCGAAGGGGAGCATCTGCCGCCCCTGAAAGCGCTGGACGATACCGGCATCGTGCTGCACGTCAGCGCCTTCACCAAGATGATGCTGCCCGGCCTGCGCATCGGCTACCTGATCAGCGACGCCCGGCACCATGAACGTCTGGTGCGGATCAAACATGCCGCCGATATTTCCTCGCCCGGCCTTAACCAGCGCGCCCTGCATCTCTTGCTGGAACGCGGCCTGCTGGCGCAACAACTGAAACGCAACGTCTTCGAGTTGAAACGCCGCCGGGACGCCGCCCTGGACGCCGCGGCCCGCCACCTGCCGCCGGGCACCCGCTGGGAAGTGCCGGAAGGCGGTCTGTTTCTCTGGGTGGAACTGCCCCGCACGGGCCCCAACGCCGCCGAACTCTACATCACCGCCGTGCACGGCGGTGTGTCCTATGCCATCGGCAACATATTCCATACCGACAGTCGTGGCGCATGGAACATGCGCATCAACTACGGCGCCCATCCACCGGCGATGATCGAACGCGGTTTCCAGCGTTTGGGTCGCGCCTGGCGCGAACTGGCCTGCGACTACGAGGAAATCGACCGGGCGGCCCTGCTCTAGCGCCGCCCGTCGCCACCCGCCCCGTCAGGACCAGGCCAGGCCCGGCGGGTCGCCCTGCCGGTTGCTGATAGCGCTGACCGGACCGGCAAGGCCCTCGTCCATTTCGAGGTAGTAAACGCGGCCCTCGTCATCCGGGCCCATGGCAAAGGTGATGATGTCCGTCGAGGACACGGTCACGACCAGACGATCGTCGCCCGTGGCAATCACCAACCCCGAATCGACGCCATCCACCTGCAACTGGTCCACGCGCAGAAGCCGAACGCCCCTGCCCTGCTCGATGATGGAGTACACGTCAACCGCATCCGTGCCATCGGACAAGGTGACGTGATACAGCCGCGCCATGGAGCCCAGAGTGGCGAAATGCTCCCCGGTCGCGGCGGGTTCGGTGGGTATCACGGGCAGGGGCACCGGGTCCCGCTCAATGACGGGATAACTCACGTCAGCCATGGTGTACGTGATCAGCGTAAAGTTCGCGTCCGAAGTATCGGCAGCTTCCTGGCCGGCGGCTGTCCGCAGGTGAAACACGTGGACGGTCCCGTCCTGCTGGCGCAGCGCCCCGGGGTCCGTGACAGGGACAACGTAACTCTGGCCCGACTGTTCGCAAATGGCCAGCTGGCTGACAATCTCGTTGCCGGCAAATTCATAGGCATGGCCGCGCTGCAGGTCGACCGCCACCCCGTTGCGGTCGTTGGTCTCGTTGCCGCAGGCGGTGACCAGCGTGTAGCCGGCCGGGAAGCGATAGTCCCGCTCACCGGCGCTGCTCTCAAAGATCCAGTGACGCATCACGTAATCGCCAGGCTGAAGCGTCCCGTCCGAGTCGAGACGAACCGTCACCCCGCTCATGTCCTCCAGCGCCAGGAAAGCGTCGACCTCACTGTCGGTCGTCATTCCCTCGCGCAGAATGCTGGCGCCATCGCCCTCGTCCGTCAGCACGTTGCCATCGCCGTCACAGAACCTGAGCGACAGGTCCGCCGGGGCCATCTCTGTCCCTACCCAGAAGAAGGTATAGGTATTCCACTTCTGCAAATCGAGGGTCGTGAAAACCGTGCCGGACGTGCCGCAACCCGTCTGTTCAAGGGGTTCCGCCAAAGTCAGGCCGCTTAACGTGGCGCTCTGGGCCAGCGCCGCGCCCGGGGCCGACAACACAAGCAACACTAGCAACAGGGTCGCGCTGAATCGCATGGGGCAGCCTTCTTCTGAAAACTTTTCCACAGTGTAGCGCCGCCGTTCCGGATGTCGGGTACTGCCTTACACTGACCGCAAGCCGGTTGGCAAGAACAGACAAAAACTATAGACTGGACGCCGGAAATCCGCAACCAGGCGCATCCATGAAAACAGATCTGGACCAATTGATGGCCGCGCGCGACCTGCAGGCCATCGTCGTCGTGGGCGACGAACTCTACAACGCCGAACGCGACTATCTCTCCAACGGGGCCCGCATCACCGGCGGCCTTGTGATCAAACGACGCGGTACGGCGCCGGCGCTGGTCGTCAACGCCATGGAGATCGATGAGGCGCGCCGCAGCGGGCTGCCGGCCATCAGTTGGAATGAACTGGGCTGGGCGCAACTGCTGGAGGAGTGCGGCGGGGATCGAGACCGCAGCCAGGTCGGCATGTGGCAACGCGCCCTGCAGCGCCTGGACGTGCCGCAGGGCCGCATCGGGATTTACGGCACGGCGGCCGCCCACCGGCTGATCGAGCTCCTGCCCGAGCTTCAGGGCCTGGAGGGATACGACTTTTGCGGCGAGCGTGGAATGACGCTGCTGGATGAGGCGGCCATGACGCGCGACACCGACGAACTGCGGCGCATCCGCCGCGTCGCCGCCGGCGCCAACGCGACGTTGCGCGCGACCTGGGATTTCATCGCCGGCCACCGTCCCGTGCAGGACCTCGTCTGCGATGCCCAGGGGGTTGCCCTGACCATCGGCGCCCTGCGGCGTTTCGTGCGCCGCACGCTGCTGGATTACGATCTGGAAGACACCGGCATGATCCTCGCCCAGGGGCGCGACGCGGGCTTTCCGCACAGCCGCGGCCGCGACGACCAGCCGCTGCGCTGCGGCCAGACCCTGGTCTTCGACCTCTTCCCGCGCGAATACGGCGGCGGCTACCATCATGACGTCACCCGCACCTGGTGCCCCGGCCACGTGCCCGACGAGATCGCCGGGGTCCACGAGACGGTGTCGCGCGCCTTTGAGGTGGCGCTGGAGGCCTGGAGCGAAGCGGGGCAACCGGCGCGCGAGTTGCAGGAAGCGGTGCTGGACTTTTTTGAGGACGCAGGGCACCCTACCCTGCGCAGCGATCCCGGGGTTGAAGTCGGTTACGTGCACAGCCTGGGCCACGGCCTCGGCATGGCCATCCATGAACGCCCCTCGCTCTCGCACACCAGCGACGACCTCCTCCAGGTCGGCAACGTCGTCAGTATCGAGCCCGGCCTGTACTACCCGGAACGCGGTTTCGGGCTGCGCCTGGAAGATACGATCACAATCGACGAAAGCGGCGCGCTGGTGACCCTGACCGACTTTCACAAGCGCCTGCTGCTACCCTTGCAGGGTTGACGGAGAGAGGTATGAAACCAGGAAGCGCGGAGAATCCGCTGCGCGTGGCCATCATCGGGTCGGGCCCCTCGGGCTTTTATGCGGCCGAGCGTTTGCAACGCGAAAAGGGACTGTGCGCGGCCATCGACATGTTCGAACGCCTGCCCACGCCCTACGGCCTGGTGCGCGGCGGCGTCGCGCCCGACCACCAGAAGATCAAGTCCGTCACCCGCGTCTACGACCGCATCGCGACGAAGGACGGCTTCCGCTTTTTCGGCAACATCACCTACGGCAGCGACATACACCTGGCGGACCTGCAGGCCCGTTACCACGCGGCCATCTTCGCCGTCGGCGCCCAGACCGACCGCGAACTGGGCATCCCCGGCGAGGACCTGCCGGGCAGCCACGCCGCCACGGAATTCGTCGCCTGGTACAACGCCCACCCGGACTACCGCGACCGTTCCTTCGACCTCTCCACCACGGACGTGGCCGTCATCGGCCTCGGCAACGTCGCCATGGACGTGGTGCGCATCCTGGCCCGCACGACGGCCGAGTTGCAGGAGACCGACATCGCCGATTACGCGCTGGATGCCCTGGCCGCCAGTCAGGTGCGCAACGTCTACGTGCTGGGGCGGCGCGGCCCGGCCCAGTCCGCCTTCACCAACCCGGAAATCCGCGAACTCGGCGAGATGGAAGACGCGGAAGTCATCGTCGCCCCGGAAGAAGTGGAACTGGACCCGCACAGCCGCGCCTTCGTCGATAGCGGCGAAAGCCGCAGCGCCACCCGCAACGTCGAGATCTTGACCAACTATTCCCTTGCGGAAGCACAGGGGAAACGCTGCCGCATCATCATGCGCTTTCTCACCTCCCCGGTTGAGATCCTGGGCGACGGCCGCGTCGAGGCCATGCGTCTCGTGCGCAACGAATTGCAACTGCGCGACAACGGCTACCTCAGCGCCCGACCGACCGACATCTACGAGACCATCCCCGTCGGCCTCGTCTTCCGCTCGGTCGGCTATCGCGGCGTGCCCTTGCCCGACGTCCCCTTTTACGAGCCCTGGGGAATCATCCCCAACGAAAAGGGGCGCGTCTTGCGGGAGCAGGACGGCTCCGAAGCCCTGCCCGGTCTCTACGTCGTGGGCTGGATCAAGCGCGGCCCCAGCGGCGTCATCGGCACCAACAAGCCCGACTCCGTCGAAACGGTCACCATGCTGCTGGAAGACCTGGCCGCCGGCGCGCTGTGGCAGCCCACGGCCCCGGCGCCCGCCGCCGTCGACGACCTGCTGGCCGAACGCGGGTTGCGGCCCGTCACCTTCGCGGACTGGCAGACCCTGGATGAGCTGGAACAGGAGCGCGGCGAGGCCCTCGGCCGGCCGCGTCTCAAGTACAGCCGCGTGGAGGAAATGTTGGCGGCGCTGGACCGCTAGCCCGCAGCCTGGGCCAGATTGGCCAGCGCGGGGCCGGCCTCCCGAAAGCGGAAGGTGTAGCCCAGTTCCAGCAGACGCTGCGGCAGGGCCCACTGCCCCTCCAGCACCACCATCGCCACCTCGCCAAACATGGCGCGAAAGAGAAAGCCGGGCACCGGCAAGAGCGACGGCCGACGCAACACGGCGCCCAGTTCGCGGCTGAATTGCGCGTTGGTCAGGGGGGTGGGCGCCGAGAGATTGAAGGCCCCGGCCGCCCCGCTGTGGCGCAGCAGGTAACGAATCGCGCCCACCTGGTCCGCCGGGTGAATCCACGGGAAGGGCTGACGGCCGTTGCCCAGCGGCCCGCCGGCGAACATGCGGAAGGGCAAGGCCATCCGCTGCAGCGCGCCACCCTCGAAACTCAGCACGATGCCCGTGCGGATGACGGCGCGGCGCACGCCCATGGCCTCCACCGCAGCCGTGGAGCTTTCCCAGTCAAGGCAGACCTGCGCCAGCCAGTCGCTGCCGGCCGGCGATTCTTCGGTGACGTCGACGTCGGCGCTGTGCGTGCCGTAGTAGCCGACCGCCGAGGACTGCACCAGCACCGAGGGTTTCTTTTCGGCCAGCTCGATCGCCTCGCAAATGGCCGCGCCGGCGTTGACGCGGCTGTCACGAATGAGTTGCTTGCGCTCGGCCGTCCAGCGCGCCGGGAAAAAGCCCTCGCCCGCAATGCTGGCGCCGGCGAGGTTGACGATGGCGTCGGCGCCGTCGGCCAGTTCGCCCCAGCCGGCCGCGCTGCGCGCGTCCCAGCCCTCCACCTGCACCCGCGGGCCCAGACCCTGTGCCAGCGCCGGGCTGCGACTGAGCACGATCACTTCATGGTCGTCCGCGGCCAGGGAATTCGCCAGCGCGCGTCCGATCAAGCCACTTCCGCCTGCGATCAGTACTCGCATCACCCCATCTCCCCTGTGATATCCAGCGTCCCCACCACCAGGTGGTCCGCATCGCCGACCGGCAATCGTCGTCCCGGATCATTTTCAGTATACAGCCCGACAATCAAAGTGTAGCGGCCCGCCGCAAGGCCTTCAGGCAGCATTAATGCGCGCCGGTCCACCACCGTCTCGCCCGGCGCCCAGGCGCTGGTCGGGGCCAGACCGCCGGCGGGTTCGCTGTCGTGCTGGGCGACCAGGCGGCCTTCGGCATCCAGCAATTGCAGAAAGACCTTGTAGCGCAGCGCCAGGGGCGCGTCCCCGCGCCAGTCCAGCTGCAGTTGCAAGTCCTCACCGGCAGCCAGGCGCAGGGCGTTGCGCGCGTGCCGCAGCAGCACGACCTGGTCGCCAAAGCGCGCCTCAGGCAGCACCACGACGGGGAGCGAAGGGGGGACGCTGTAGGTCACCAGACGTACGTCGCCGTACCAGCGGCTGTCGGCGACGTGCGCCCCGTCGACCAGCGCGCGCTCGACGATGCCCTGCGGGTCGCGTTCCCTTTCGCCCCAGAAGAGCGCGTATACCCTGCGCGCCCTGGCGACGCCCTCCTGCAGCCGCCGCAAGGAGGCCTCGTCGACCGGCCCCGTGCCCGGCGGCACGGGCAGGACCTCCGCGTCGCCCCGGTAGTAATAGCGGAACACTTCCACCTGGTTGGGCGCGTTGAGCACGATGAGGTCCTCATCCCTCAGGCCGGCGCTGATGTCGGCGACCAGGCCACGGTAGTCCGCGCGCTGCCAGGCCGCATCGTGTCCCAAAGGCCAGAGCGACAACGCCATGCCCGTCGCCAGCAGCGCGCCGGCGGCAAGCGCCAACGCGCGCAGCGGGGTCGCGGGGCGACTCCACAGCCAGGCGAAACCGCGCCCGGCCCACAGCGCAAATCCCGCCTGGGCCGGCAGCAGAAACTTGAGGTTCGGCTCGCGATACAGGCCCAGCGCCAGAAAGGCGGCGCAGGGCGCCAGGGTCCAGACCGGAGGCAGCCCGCCGCGCCACAGCGCCTGGCGCGTCGGCGCACTGCCAACCAGGATCAGCAGCAGCGCCGAGCCCGCCGCGACAGCCTGCCAGTCGGCTGTCAGGCTGTCGAAGGAAGGACCCACCGCCAGCAGCGGGTGAAGCCTCTGCAGGGCCATCCCGCCGGAAAGCGCCGCGCCCGTCGCGGGCCAGGCCGTGACGCGCGCCAACGCCGTCGCCAGCCAGGGCAGGAACAGCAGCAGGGCGATCCCCGCGGCGGCCAGCAGGGCGACCAGGCGATCTCGCGTCTCCCTGTGACGTAGCGCTGCGCCGGCCAGCCACAGCGCGGCCACCCCGCCCTGCGCCAGCAACACGAAGGGCCAGGCGTAGTGCGTCCACAGGCCCGCGGCGTTGACCAGCGCCAGCGCCAGCACGCGCAGGCGGCCCGGCCGCAGCAGCAGCGCCGTCAGGGCCAGCGCCGCCGCCGCCCCCCACAGCGCCAGCAGCGCGTACATGCGCGTCTCCTGCGCGTACCAAATGCTGAAGCCGTTCAGCGCCAGCAGCAGGGCCGCCGCCAGACCGGCCGTGAAGCCGTAAAGGACGCGACCGGCCGCCAGGACACAGGCGGCCCCGAGGACGCTGGCCAGGGCGGAGAACAGGCGCAGGGCAAATTCGCTGCTGCCCGTCAGGCGCACCCAGAAGTGCAACAACCAGTAATAACCCGGCGGATGAATGTCGCGCGCCGCGTGCAGGGCGATGTCCGCCAGGTGGCGCCCCGCCTGCACCACGCTGTTGCCCTCGTCGCTCCACAGCGACTGGACGCCAATGGCATGCGTGCGCAGCGCCGTCGCCAGCAGCAGGACCAGCAGCGGCGCCAGCCAGCGCCAGACGGGCATAGTCATCGTCGGCGCCGTCTCAGGGCGTCGAACAGGACCCACAGCAGCATCGCCGCGCCGGTCAGCAGCGCCGCCAGGGGGCCAAAAAGAGTCGCCCAGGTCCGGTCGCTGACGGTGATGCTGTCCACCCCCAGCGTTTCCCCGTCTCCCGCGGTCAGTCGAATATCATGCGTTTGCGTCAGCGCCGAACTCGCCAGCAGGGGGCGTTGCCAGCCATCGCCGCGCAACACGCGGGCCCAGACGTGAGTGCCGCTGGCGCGAAAGGTCAATTCATCGCTTTCCAGCAATTCGCCGAATTGCGCGTCAGGCTGCGCCCGCAAGCGGGCGTCACTGGCCTGAATCTCCCGCGATTCGGCCTGATGCACGCCGGGATACAGGGTCGGGTTTTCTTCGGCGATGTAGCTTTTCGCGCTCTCGTACACCGGCAGCGGCGTGAAGTCCGGCTCCAGCATGCGGAAGTAGTACCAGCTCTGCTTGCGTTCGCTATCCCCCGGCCGCTTCAGAAACCAGTAGAAGAGCACGCCCGTCCAGGGCCATTCTTCCTGCGCGCGTCGCCAGGCGCCGGGCAGATAGCGCGCCGCCTGCTCCTGCGTGACGACGCCATAGTTGGCGCGCCCGCTGACCTCCGGCGGCACGTCCGGCGCGTCGATCGGGTTCCAGGCGACTTCGGTGAGCCAGATCGCCTTGTGCGCGTCGCCATGCGCCACCATCAGGTCGCGAATGTAGAGACTGTGCGCGAAATTGAATTGGGTCGGGCGCATGCGCCGGTCCTGCGGGCCGCTGTTGAAACCGTAGCCCTGCGCCGCCATGACGTCGAAGCAGTCCCCCGCGCCGGCCGCGTACATGCGCTCCAGGAACACGTAGTCGTTCAGGTTGCGACCGCTCATGGCGATGGTGGGCGCCAGCGCGCCGCCGACCACCACGTTGGCCGGGTCGACGGCCTTCAGGGCTGCGTTAGCGCGACAGAGCAGTTGCGTGTAGCCTTCCGGGTCGACGTCGCGATTGCCCCACTCGGGGTAGATGTTGGGTTCGTTCCACACCTGCCAGTAGCGTATGCGGCCGCGATAGCGTTCGGCGACCGCCCGGACATAGCTCGCGAAGTCCCCGAGATCGTCGGGCGGCGCCTGGTCGCCGGCTGCGGCGTCCGCCCGCGACCAGGCCGGCGGGTTGTCCAGACGCGCCAGGATCCGCAGGTCGTGCCGCTCCGCCAGAGCCACGATGTGATCGTACTTGTCCCAGGCGGAAATCGCGCCGGTGACGTCAAGGTTACGACGGTCCTCGAAATCGCCGCGCCCGTGAATCTCGATGTCTTCCCAGGGAAATTGCTGCCGAATCCAGCGAAAGCCGGCCCCGGCCACCATTTCGAGGCTGCGCGCGCGTTTCTCCGGCTCGACCTCCTGCTCAAGAAAGACGTTGACGCCGTAGGGCGAGACCTGGCTGTGGGCGATCGCCACGGCGGGCCGCGTGTCGGGCTGCAGCCGCGTCAGGTTGCCCGCCAGTTCGACCATGCCGCGCAACTGCGCCAGCGGCCCTTCCTCGCCGGTCAGGGCATGGAACTGCCGCCAGGCCAGGCCCTCGCCGGCCAGGTCCAGCGCCAGCGCGGCGAGCAGGAGGATGCAGAGCAGGCCGGCGCGAGTCGCCCGGCGCCGGCTCATGCCTCGATCACCGGCACACGTTCAAAGCGCGTCACGTCCACCAGGCCCATGTCCGACAGGCGCAACTCCGGGATGACCACCAGCGCCAGCAGGGCCAGTTGCATAAATCCGTTCTCCATCCGGCAGCCGCACTCGCGCATGGCCGTCAGCATCTGCGCCGACTGCTGCGCCACCACCTCCGCGCGTTGGTCGGACATCAGCCCCGCGATCGGCAGGCCGACGAGGGCCGCCACTTCGCCCTCGCGCACCACGGCCACGCCGCCGCCAATCCGCGCCAGGGTGTTGACCGCCAGCGCCATGTCCCCGTCGTCGCTGCCCACCACCAGCAGGTGATGGCTGTCGTGCGCCACCGTGCTGGCCACCGCGCAGGGCAGCCTGAAGCCGAAGCCGCTGACAAAGCCGTTGACGACCTCGCCGCTGGCCCGGTGGCGTTCCACCAGCGCCGCGCGCAGGACGTCGTTTTCCCGGTCCGGCTGCACCACGTTGTCGACGACCCGCAACCGACGCCGCAGGTGAGTCGTGGGCGCCTGGTTCTCCGTGACGCCGATGACGTTGGCCCGGACCTCGCCCGTCGCCTGCGTGACGCGCAGTTCGAAGTCCGCCGCTGTGAGGTCGCGCGCCAGATGCAGGGAGTCGCGGAAACGTCCTTCGTACTGCCAGGGCGGCAGGTCCAGCAGAAGGTCGCCGTCCTGCGCCGCCAGTTCGCCGTTGACGATGACCGCAGCGGCGCGAAAGTCCTCCAGACTGTCGGCCAGCACGATGTCTGCATAACGCCCCGGCGCCAGACAGCCCAGGTCGCGGTCCACGGCGAAGTGCCGGGCCGTGTTGATCGTCATCAGTTGCAGCGCCACCAGGGGATCGCAGCCCTCGTCAATGGCGTGGCGCAACACGCGGTCCATGTGACCTTCCTGCACCAGGGTGGCGGCG
>DAOUIB010000456.1:0-3915 GCA_034428275.1 Anaerolineae bacterium | reverse complement strand
GCGACCGGGAAGGGCCCCTCGCCGTCGGGCAGCGCCAGGGTGCCGACGATGTTGTGGCCCATGTTGTCAATGCTGACGTCACTTTCGCTGACGCTGTGCTCCGCCATCGACCCGGCCAGGGCGGCCGCGGCGTCGGCGAGGCCGTCCTGCGCCGCCAGCGGGCTCGCGAGCAGGGAGAGTGTCAGCAGCAGGGTGAGGCAGGACAGGGCGCGGGGTGAATTCTCTTTGAAAGGCATTTGTTCCCCCGCTCAATCATCGTTTGTTGCTGTCAGGATTCTAGCGCGGGCGCAGCTCTGGCGCGAATGGCGCTTCCCGCGCGGCGCGCCTACAATGGCGCGCGCCAGCAGGAGGAGGGCACATGGACCTTGAGGCCGCACTGAAAATCGCCAGCGTCATCATTCGCCAGGCCGGCGCGCGGGCGCTGCGACGCTTCGGGCAACGGCATGAGGAAGTGAGCAAGTCCTCCGTTTTCGACATCGCCACGGAAGCGGACCGCGAGGTGGAAGCATACCTGGTCGCGGCGCTGGGCGAGGCCTTCCCGCGGCATCACGTCGTCGGCGAGGAGGGCGGCCACGCCGGCGCGCCGGCCAGCGCCGACTTTCACTGGTACATCGATCCCATCGACGGCACCAGCAATTACGCCGCTTCGCTGCCCTTCTTCTCGGTCAGCATGGCCCTGTGCGATCGGGAGATGCGGCCCCTGCTGGGGCTGGTGCTCAACCCGGTCGCGGACGAGCTCTTCAGCGCCCGGCGCGGCGGCGGAACGACCCTCAACGGCGCGCCCGTGCAGGTGTCGCAGACGGATTCCCTGCAAAACGCGATCCTGTCCTGCGGCTATTCGCGGAATCCCGTCCACGGCGCGGCGCGCAACGCCCCGATGCTGCGTTTGCTGCCGCGGACGCGGGGGCTGCGCTGGCTGGGTTCCTCGGCGCTGGAAATGGCCTGGGTGGCCTGCGGTCGACTCGATGGCTATTTCGAGCGAGGCCTGAATCCCTGGGACTTTCTGGGCGGACTCCTGCTGCTGCGCGAGGCCGGCGGTCGCGTCAGCGACTACAGCGGCCGTGAGGAAAGTCTGACGGGTGCGGAACTCCTGGCCAGCAACGGCCATCTGCACGAGGCGCTGCTGCGGGAGCTCCGGCCCGACCCTGCCGACCTGCCCTGAACCGGTCCGGCCTGGCCCGCGGAGGCCACCCCCCGGCCTGAACGGCACAGGCGACTGACCCTCATGGGTCGTGCACACCTGGCCGCCCACACCCTCACCTGAAGTCCCGTCAGACCAGTGCCACGGGTTCTAACGAAATACCAATCCGGCTTCGCATAGGCTGAAGTTAAGGGGACGCCACGAACCAGGTTTCGGGCCTTTCGGCTCCGGCATGGTCTCGAGAGCCGGGACTGCAGGAGACCGGAAACAGGGGCAGTCGTCTCCGGCACAGAACGCCCGGTAGACCGGGAAGGGAACAGGGAGGATAGAGGAAAAACAATGCACTACAACGCAAGGCGCCACGGACCCTGGCTTTCCATTGCAGTCCTGGGGATTACGCTGGTCGCGGCCGGCCTCTTCATGATTGTGCGCGGCTCGGAAGCCTGGGCCGACATCGAACGCGAACTCAGCGCCGAAGAAGTGATGACCAGTGGCGACGCCGCGATTCCAGGCGTGCTCGTCACGGACGCCGCCACGGCGCGCGCCCAGGCGGACGTCATCAAGGAACACACGCTCGGCAGGTGGGGGCCCTACTCCTCGCTGGACCGGGAAGACCCCAGGCGCGCCTCCTTCATTGACGGCGTCGCGCTGCGCAGCGCGCTCAACATGGCGGTGATGGGCTTTGCACTGGCTGAACTGGCGATCGGCGCCGGCATCATCATCCTGATCGCCGGCGCCGCCACGCTGTTGTTTGCGGTCCCGACGCTCCATGTCCTGGCCGGCCAGATCGTGCCGGGACCGTCGGACTAAAACGTCCCCCGTTTATGCCGCCCCGTTGGGACCTGCAGCCCGGCGGGGCGACAGCACTGCCCGGCCGACCCGCTGTCAGCTGTTCCGCAGCCTTGCCCGCGCCTCCCGAAACACCCCCTGCAGTTCCTGACGGTCATCCGCCGCCTGCAACTGCGCCGCCACCTCGAAGGCCAGTTCCGCCGGCAAGGCCCGCACTTCGAAGGGGCGCGTCCCTTGCTCGCCCTGACGCCGCAGCGTGAAGCGCTCCCAGCGCCCCAGTTCCTGCAGGGCCGCGTTGGCCGGCGTCGCTTCAGCGGCCTTTTCCCCTGGCGCGGAGGCGGCCATACCCGCCGGCAGCGCGCCCCAGGGGGCGGGCGGCAACTGGTAGTAGCGCTCGCGCAGCTCGTTGATGCTGAGTACCGGCATGGCCGTGCGAATCTCGTCGAGCCGCGCCTGGGCGTCCGTCGGCCGGATGTCCTCGAACTGCGCCAGGTGTTCGCCGGGCCAGAAGGGCAGCAAATGTTGCGTGATCACGCTGGCGATGCGCACCAGGCGCGGCCACAGCGTGCGCTCGATGAAGAGCCGCTCCGCCACGCGCGCGTTGGCCTCGGTGGCGTTTTCGCTGACCAGACCGACCGGGATGCCGAAGAGGTTGAGGATCTCGTTGCGCTGCGCCTCGCGTCCCTTGAGGAAGTCGAGTTCGTTGTGGCTCAGGCCGATGTTTTGCCAGCTGATGCCGCCGCCGCGCAGAAAGGCTGTGCGTCGCTGCGGCCCGCCATAGCTCTGGCGCCACTCGCGCTTGATGCGCTCGAAGTCCGTGTCGCTGACGAAGTCGCGGATGCTGACGATGCCGGCCGGCACGCCGCTGTCCTGGCCGAAGGCGTTGTGGTTCCACCGCGCCATCGCGCCGTCGCTGCGGATGGCGAGGCGTCCGGCCTCCAGCGCCGACAATCCGTAGTAGTCGTTGGTGGGGTGCCAGCGCCGGAAGTGGATGACCTCGGCGGCTTCCAGCGGGATGCGTTGCCCGTCGATCTCGTAGACGTAGCCGCGCACCAGACCGGCGCCGTCCGGCACAACGCGCATGCGGTCCGGCCGCAGCGGCCAGATCTGGTCGGGCGCGGCGCCCGCGCCGCTCAACAGCCACCAGGCGTTGCCCGTCAGTTCCAGCATGCCCACCGTCTGTTCCATCAGCGCGAAGCGGCTGAGTTGCGGGTTGGGCGCGTCGAGCAGGCGTTCCAGCGGGTGGCGCTCCACCGCCAGGCGCCGCTCGCCCTCCAGGCGAAAGACCTGCAGCGGCACCAGCGCGGCCGCCTCGGCGATGCGGTTTATGGCGATGTAGACCCAGGGCGACTGCTGGTAGACGCGGGCGCGCGCCGCCTCGTCGCCCCCTTCGGGCCACAGCCCGCTGTTGAGTTGCGTGAGGGGCTGCGGCTGTAAAAGGGGTTGACGCCGTTTCCGCCCCGACAAACGCTTGCGAAGACTGTCCAGCATGGTGCATCCTTTCTCCTGACTGGTGCATGACGTGGGTTCTGCACGGCCCTTACTGGCCGCTGGCAGCGAAGGGAAGGCGGGACGGCCGATGAGCGATCGCCCCGAACTTGATCTCATTAATCTGGTGCAACGGGCGCGCATGGCCCACGACGACCAGGCGCGGCCCTCGCAGATCCGCGGCGCATACTGGCTGGAGGCGAAAGCGCCCCCCGGCCTCCGGCCTGGCCCGACCCGCCGCGCCGCCGAATTGCGCGCCGGCGCCGACCTGGCGGAAATCGACGCGCTATGGGAGACCCTGCGCGCGGCGACGCAGGCCGGTCGCCTGGGCTACAAGGCGAAGGTCGCCACCGCCGCGCGCGAGGCCGCGCCCGGGCGGCGCGAGCTGCGCGTGCTCGTCGCCGACCGCCATGACGCGGCGGAAGTGGCGCGTGTGCAGGCCGAATTGCGGGCCCTGACGCCGGACCTGCGCTGGGAACTGCTGCCGGACTGAAGCG
>DAOUIB010000455.1:0-4940 GCA_034428275.1 Anaerolineae bacterium | reverse complement strand
CCCAGGGCGGAATGCAGGTGTCGAGGCCGGTGCCGGAGTAGGTGTAGCTGTACATGTCGGCCGTGACCGGCAGCCCCTCCGCGCGCGCCGCCTCCACGGCCCCGATGGCCCCTTCCATGAGCGGCCAGTTGGCGCTGCCGCTGGCCTTGAGGTGATAGATCTCGGCCGTCACGCCGGTCGCGCGCGCGATGGCGACCAGTTCCTCCACCGCCTCCGGCAGGTCGCCGCCCTCGTTGCGGATGTGCGAGATGAACATGGCGTCGTGGTCGGCCACGACCCGCGCCAGCTCGATCAACTCGTCGGTCTCCGCGAAACAGGCCGGCGCGTAGATCAGCGCGGCGGACATGCCCATGGCGCCCTCGCGCAGCGCTTCGCGCAACAGACGCTTCATCTCCTCCAGCTCGGCGCCAGTCGGGGCGCGGTTGTCGCGGCCCATGGCGTGAATGCGCAGCGTGCTGCTGCCCACGAAGGAGGCGATGTTGGGGGCCACGCCGCGCGCCGCCAGCCACTCCAGGTACTCGCCCAGGGTCGTCCACTCGACGTCGTAGAGGATGTCGCCCTGCGACATGTAGGAGCCCGGACCGCTCTCCTTCATCGCCGGACTGAGCGGCCCCATCGACTCGCCCTCGCCCATCACCTCGAGGGTCACGCCCTGGCGGATCTCGCTCTGCGAGCGGCCGTCCTCGATCAGCGATTCGTTCGACCAGCTGAGCATGTTGATGAAACCCGGGGCGACGGCCAGGCCGTCCACGTCGAGCACGCGCGCGGCGTCGACGTCCTCGCCCGGCGCCGTCAGCGCGAGAATGCGCTCGCCGGCCAGGGCCAGGTCTGCCCTGCGGGGCGGGCCGCCGCTGCCGTCGTAAATCGTGCCGCCGCGCAGCAAGAGATCGCAGTCCGTCATGGGGCTCTCCTTCGTACGCGCCGCAGCCGCCAGGCGCAGGCCAGCACTACGGCCAGGTCCAGCCACTGGTCGCTGCGCCAGCCGGCCCACTGCGGCACGGGGTCGGCGCGCCAAAAGCCGATGAACAGCATCCCCGCCGCCAGGGTGGCCAGCAGCAGCCAGAATCGGCTGCCCGGCAACCAACGGCGCCGATGGAACAGGCCCGCCAGCAGCAGGGCGGTCACGGCCAGCAGCAGGCCGAACAGCGGCGTATTGTAGCGCGGCGCGACGATGCCGTAGATGTCCGCCAGCTCGGCCACCAGCAGCGGCGAGTGATGCGCCAGGGTGTCGACCTCGCGCCCGTAGCCGCAGCCGGCCGCCATGCAGCCGCGCCAGGCGCCCAGACAGAGCAGCGCCAGCGCAGGCGTCAGGGCGTCCAGCAGGGCAGGCCAGACCAGGCGTCGCCAGCGGGCCCCCAGCCACAGCCCGGCCAGCGCGCCCGCCAGGCCGCTGTGCCACTCCAGGCCGCCGCTGCTCCAGCGCAGAATGTCCTCCGGAGTACGGGCAAAATGCTCAAAATGCAGCAGGACATGACCGCCGCGCGCGGCCAGCAGGCCGGGGGCCAGCGCCAGCAAACAGGCATCCAGGACGGCGAGGGGCCGCCCGGGCCGCAGCCGCAGGGCGAGGGCGCCGGAGAGCAGGATGGCCAGCGCCAGCGCCAGGCTGTAGGTCTGCACCTGCCAGGGGCCGATGGCGGTCACGGGGCCGGCCCGGCATTCTGCAACCCGAGACCTGTGACGGGCGTATTAAAAGGGCGCAAGAATCGCTCGTGAAGGGCGTAGGGGCGGTTCACATCGGGGTTGCCCGTGCTATAATCGCCGCAGATTGTAGCATTCGCCCCGACCTTTCGTTCACCGGAGGCACCCGCCCGCGAGGCCTGTCGGCCTGTCAGCCGTGGCATGGCGCGCCGGTATTACAAGCACAGGAGAGTACAACATGGGTGGTATCAGTTCACTGCTGGGGGCGGTGGCCCTCGTCGGCTTCCTTGTCTTCCTGGGCGGCATCGGCCTGGTGGTGGTGGCGGCCTCGCAGGGTCGCAACTTCCGCAGCGGCGTGTCGCTGGCCGGCATCGGCCTCGTCATCGGCCTCGCCTTCAGCGTCATCAGCCAGGGCATCCTGATCGTCGCGCCGCAGGAAGTCGCTGTCATCTTCAATACGATCAACGGTGAGCTGGAAGACCCGCCGCGGCGTTCCGGTACCTCCATCGTGATCCCCGTGCTTCAGTCCTACACGATTTACCCCATCGAGCAGCAGGAATACACCATGTCCAGCGCCCCCGGCGAGGGCCAGCGCGCCGCCGCGGACGACTCGGTCGAGGGCCGCTCGGTCGACGGCCAGGTGGTTTTCCTCGACATCACCGTCATCTACAATATCAACCCCCTGCAGGCCAACCTGGTGCACGAACGCTGGCGCAACCGTTATCAGGACGAATTCATCCGGCCCGCCGTGCGCGGTCTGGCGCGTGACGTCATCTCGCGTTTCCGCGCCGAGGATATCTTCGGCACCCGACGCACCGAGGTGCGCGATGAAATCGCCAGTCAGCTGCGCGATCGCATGGAATCGGAAGGTTTCGACCTCAGCAGCCTGATCGTGCGTAACGTCTCCTTCTCCGTCGAGTTCGCCAGCGCCATTGAGCAGCGCGAGATCGCCGAGCAGGAACGCATCCGCGCCCTGGATGAAGCCGAACGTCTGCGCGTACAGGCCAGGGGTAGCCGCGACGCCGAGATCACCCGCGCCGAGGGTGAGGCCGAGGCCATCGTGCTGCGCGCCCAGGCCCAGGCCGAGGCCCTGCGCCTCGTGAGTGAGCAACTGGCCGCCAACCCCTCGCTGATCCAGTACGAGTACATCCAGAACCTGGCCGACAACATCAACCTGGCGCTGGTGCCCTCCAACAGCCCCTTCCTCTTCGATTTTGACAGCCTGGCCGAGGCCCAGACGGGTTTCGTGGCGCCCGAGGTGCCGGAAGACTCCTAAGGGACAGCCAGGACGCTTCGGACATTGACGCGGGACGGAGTCGACAGGATCCGTCCCGCGGCAGCGACAGTTTGATCGCGGAGATGAAGCATGGAACGCGATCCCTACAAGGTTCTCGGCGTCAGCCGCAACGCCAGCGACGAAGACATCAAGAAGGCTTTCCGTCGCCTGGCCAAACGCTGGCATCCGGACGCCAACCCGGACAAGCCGGAAGCCGAGGCGCGTTTCAAGGAGATCAGCGTCGCCTACGAAATCCTTGAAGACCCCGAAAAACGCAAACTCTACGACCGCTACGGCCACAACTACGCCAACATCGCCGGCAACGGTGCCGCCGGCGCCGGCCACGCCCAGGGCTTTGACGACGCGACCCTGCAGGAGATCCTGGAAGGTCTGTTTGGCAACAGCGGCCGCGGGCCCGGTCGCGCCCGTCCGTCTCGCGGGCAGAGCATCGAGAGGCCGCTGGCGATCAACCTGCAGGAGGCCTGGAGCGGCGCCAGCCGTCGCATCCGCCACCGCGGCCGCAGCATCGACGTCAATATCCCGCGGGGCGCCCGCGATGGCACGAAGGTGCGCCTCGCCGGCGAGGGCGAGCCGGACCCCTTCGGCGGCCCGCCCGGCGATCTCTTCCTCATCATCGACGTGCTGCCGCACGAACGCTTCAGCCGCGACGGCGACAACCTCGAGGTCGAGGTGCCGCTGGACATGTTCACCGCGCTGCTGGGCGGCGAGGTGGAGGTGCCCACCCTCTCCGGCAGCGTGCGTCTCAAGGTGCCGCCCGGCACGCAGTCCGGCCGCCGCTTCCGCCTCAGCGGCCGCGGCATGCCCCTGCTGCGCCGGAAAGACCAGTTTGGCGATCTGCTGGCGCGCCTGCGGATCACCGTGCCCACCCGGCTGAACGCCGAACAGCGCCGCCTCGCCGAAGAGCTGCGCGACAGCCTGTGAGCGGCCTGCGCCGCGCCCTGACCAGCCTGCTGCTCCTGACCTGCGCCTGCCAGGCGATTCAACTGCCGCTTCCCGCCACGCCCGCGCCAACCCCCTCCCGGCCCACGCCGGCGACGCTCGCCGACGCGCCGCTGTCAGCCGCCCGCGGCGACGCAGCGGTCGCCGACGACGGCCTGTTGACCGCGCTCTACGAACGCGTCACGCCCGCCGTCGTCGCCATCGCCGTTTACGCGGCCCCGGGCGACACCATGGGACAAAGGCGCGGCTCCGGCTTCCTCATCGACGCCATGGGCCAGGTCGTCACCAACGCGCACGTCATCCGCGACGCCGCCCGCCTCGAGGTCGTGTTTCACGACGGCCGCATCGCCCCGGCGACCCTGCGCGGCGCCGATGGCAGCAGCGACCTGGCCCTGCTGCAGGTCGACGCGGCCGCCGTCGCCGGGTTGCGCCCCCTGGCGCTGGCCGACTCCGATGCGCTGCGTCCCGGCCAGCCCGTCGTCATCATCGGCAATCCCTTCGGCCTCAGCAACTCGATGACCCAGGGAATCATCAGCGCCACAGGTCGACAGTTGCCGCCGGCGCTGCTGGGCGATGCCGGCCTGCCGCAGGGTTTCAGCAACCCCGCCATCCTGCAGCTGGACGCCCGCATCAGCCCCGGCTATTCCGGCGGACCCGTCCTCAATACCCGTGGCGAGGTCATCGGCGTGGCCAGCGCCATTCGCAGCGCCAGCGGCGCCTTCCAGGGCGTGGGCTTCGCCGTCCCCGCCAACACCCTGCGCCGCGTCGCGCCGGAACTCATCGAGCGCGGCAGCGTCCGCTACGCCTGGCTGGGGATTTCGACCCAGCGCGAGGAGGACGGCTTCAGTGTGGCCGCCCTGGTCGAGCCCCTGGGCCTCACGACCAACAAGGGCGTACTTGTCGACCGCGTCCACCGCGATTCTCCCGCGCAACTGGCCGGCCTGCGCGGTGGCTCCGAACGGGTCATGCTGCGGGGCGTGGAGGTCTGCGCCGGTGGCGACATCATCGTGGCGATTGACGGCCATTTCGTGAACAACCTCGACGAATTGCTCGCCTGGCTGGTCAG
>DAOUIB010000454.1:0-1849 GCA_034428275.1 Anaerolineae bacterium | reverse complement strand
TGCGAGGCGCGATCGGGTTTTCGCCCTGACGCAACCGGATCCAGGCGGCGCACAGCGTGGTGATCTGGCCGGTCAGGCGAACGGCCTTGCGACGCGATGCCTCCAGCGAGTTGTCCGCTGCATCAACGTCGTGGAAGGAAAGCGCAGCCACGGCCGATTCCAGGACCGCCATGGGGTCGGCGTCAGGCGGGTAGGCGCTGACCTGCTTCAGCAGGTCGGCGGGCAGGCTGGCGTTGGCGGCAATGTCATGGCGCAGGGCTTCCAGTTCTGCGGCGCCCGGCAGTCTGTGGTGCCAGAGCAGGAAGACGACTTCCTCAAAGGAAGCATGGGCGGCCAGGTCCTCAATGCGGTAGCCGCCGTAGGACAGCCTGCCTGCGGCCCCGTCCACCAGGCTGGTGCGAGTCTCACCGACGACGACTCCCTCCAGCCCCCTGTTTGCCTGCTCGCTCATGCTCGCTCCCCGGCCCGTTTACAAACCTGAATCCCTCTTGCCAGTGCCGGATATCATTGGGACGCCAGCTGCGGGGGCGGCCAGTATAGCAACCCCCTCCGCCCGAATCAACGCCCGCCTCGCGGCAGTCACCGGTCGGCGCTTGCACGCAGAGGATGCGCATGCTACACTGCCCGCATGAGTCGCCCTTCTGCCGCAACGTTTCCCTTTACAGCCTGTACCTGTCCCTGACCTGACTCTCAGTTCCGGGACGCTGCAGCTTGTGCAGCAGTGGCGCCAATGCCAACCCTCCCGGTTGGCGTTTTGTTTGAGTGGAGAAGCGGGAAATGCCCGTCCGTATTGCAAGGGATCTGCAGGCGCGCGTCTTTCACCATCTGGAACAGACCTGGCCCAATGAGGGCGGAGGTTTCCTCCTCGGTGAGCTTGCGCAGGACGCGGCGACCGTATGCGAGTGCATCGCTGTCGAAAACGTCTTTGAGGAGGCCGAACAGTACCATCGCTATGCGATGACGCCACAGGACTGGATGCGCCTGGAAGACGAGGCCGACCGGCGCGGACTGGCCTTGCTCGGCTATTACCACAGCCACCCGGATTCCCCGGCCATTCCATCGGAATACGACAGGGAGCACGCCCTGCCCAATTTCGTCTATCTCATCACAGAGGTGCAGGCCGGCGCGGCCCGGGAAATGCTCGCCTGGCGCCTGAGGACGGACCGCAGTCGCTTCGACAGTGAGCCCCTGGAGGTCGTCGACGACTGAAAGACCAGGCGCGCGGGCCGAAGGCTTTGGCAGCGCATGTGAATTGCGACCTGGGCGGGTTCGATTCCCGCGCGCAGCATTTTGGGTATACTGCAGGCATTCGCCACGAGGAGTTGCAAAGGTATGGTCACCATTCGAATTCCCAGCCCCCTGCGCGCCTACACCGGGGAGCAGGCCGTCGTCGAAGTGGACGGCGCCACCATCGGTGCCGCGCTGGAGGACCTGACAGCGCGTTATCCGGAGTTGCGGCAACACCTTTACGAAGGGCAGGAGTTGCGCAATTTCGTCAACGTCTTCCTGGGTGAAGAAGACATTCGCTTTCTGGACGGTTTGGATACCGGTCTGGACGCGGGCGACAGCCTGCGCATCATCCCCAGTATCGCCGGTGGCCGGGCGGCGTGCGAAGGCGCCCCTTCCTTCCGGCTGGAGTAAAGGTCAGGCATCATGCAGGCACTGGCAAGCAATAGCAGTACGCTGAGCAACGATGAAATACGGCGCTACAGCCGCCATATCATCATGCCCGAAGTGGGCATTGAGGGGCAGCGCCTGCTGAAGTCGTCCAGCATTCTTCTGATCGGCACCGGCGGCCTCGGCAGCCCGCTGGCGCTATACCTTGCCGCTGCCGGCGTCGGTCGCATCG
>DAOUIB010000453.1:0-10487 GCA_034428275.1 Anaerolineae bacterium | reverse complement strand
GCGGGCGTGGCGCCCTCCAGCAGCGGGCGGATCGAGCGGCCCTGCATGTCGTCCGGGATTGCCGCACCGGCGTAGTCCAGGAAGGTCTCGGCGAAGTCGACGTTCAGGATCATGTCGCCGTTGACGCTGCCCGGCTGCACCGCGCGCGGGTAGCGCACGATGAACGGCATGCGCAGCGACTCCTCGTACATGAACCGCTTGTCGTACCAGCCGTGGTCGCCGAGAAAGAAGCCCTGGTCGGAGGTGTAAACAACGACCGTGTCCTCCGCGAGGCCCTGTTCATCCAGCCAGTCGAGCAGGCGACCGACGTTGTCGTCGATGCTGGCCACGACGCGCAGGTAGTCCTTGATGTAGCGCTGGTAGGCCCAGCTGCGCAGTTCGGCCTCGGGCATGTCGCGCGGCATTTCGGCCTTGACGTCCGTGTCGTTCATGTGCACGCCGACGCGCATTTGGGCGGCGGCCGCGGCGGCGGCGCGCTCGCTGTAGTCATCCTGCAGGGTGCCGGGCTCCGGCAGGTCCTCGTTGAGGAACATGGAGGCGTGTGCGTCGTCCGTGACCCAGGGGCGGTGCGGCGCCTTGTGGTGGCACATGAGCATGAAGGGCCGCTCGCGGTCGCGGCCATCCAGCCAGTCAAGGCACATGTCGGTGATGATGTCGGTGGTGTAGCCCTCGACGACGCGGCGCTGCCCGCCATCGGGTCCCTTGAAGATGAAGGTCGGGTTGTGATAGATGCCCTGGCCGGGCAGCACGGCCCAGTCGTCGAAGCCGCCGGGGCAGTGCGCCGGGCCCGTGCCGAGGTGCCACTTGCCGAAGATGCCGGTCTGCCAGCCGGCAGCCTGCAGAGTCTTGACGAAAGTCGGCAGGCGGTTGTCCATGTGCGTGGCGAGGGTGGTGACGCCGTTGACGTGGTTCCAGGTGCCGGTGAGGATGGCGGCGCGGCTGGGTGTGCAGATCGAGTTGGTGCAGAAGCAGTTGTCGAAGCGCATGCCGCCGTCGGCGATGCGGTCGAGGTTGGGCGTCCGGTTGATGCGGCTGCCGTAGCAACTCATGGCGTGGGCGGCGTGATCATCGGACATGATGAAGAGGAAATTGGGCGGAGGGCTCATGCGCGCTCCCTGTGTGCGGCGGCCAGGCGATGAGTATAGCGTGAAGGCGGCGGGTGTTTTTGGCGGCCCTCACCCCCCGGCCCCCTCTCCCTCAGGGAGAGGGGGAGTCCAGCTTGTTCCAAGGAGAGGAAAGTGAGTCCGGTTTCACCGGTCGGGATTCCATTCTTGCAAGGACGATATTCCCGGGTTTGGACTTTTCAGCGGCCCATCCAGCCGCCGTCGACGGTGAGGATTTCGCCGGTGACGTAGTCCGAGGCCGGTGAGGCGAGGTAGAGCGCCGCCCCGCGGAAGTCCCCGGGCTCGGCCCAGCGGCCGGCGGGGATGCGATCAAGGATGGCCTGGTAGCGCGCCGCGTCGTTTTGCAAATCGACGGTGAGTTCGGTGGCGACGTAGCCGGGCGCGATGGCGTTGACCTGCACGCCCTGGCCGGCCCACTCGTTGCTAAGCGCCTGGGTCAGGCGGGCGACGGCGCCCTTGCTGGCGGCGTAGGCCGGGACGCGGATGCCGCCCTGAAAGCTCATCAGCGAGGCGATGAAGATGACCTTGCCGTTACCGCGCGCCAGCATGCCCCGTCCGAACTCGCGGGCGAGGATGAACTGGGCGTTGAGGTTGACTTCCAGCACCTGATCCCATTCCTCGTCCGGGTAATCGACGGCGTCGGCGCGCGGCACGATGCCGGCGTTGTTGACGAGGATGTCGACCGGCGGCGCCATGGCCTGCACGTCGCGAATGAAGGCGTAGAGCGCGTCACGGTCGCCCACGTCGCCCCGGAAGGCGTGGAAGTTGCGACCCAGGGCGCGCGTTTCGGCGCCGATCGCGCCGCCGTCGCCTTCCATGTTCTGACTGACGCCGATGAGGTCCGCGCCGGCTTCGGCCAGGGTCAGGGCGATGGCCCGGCCGATGCCGCGGCGGCAGCCGGTGACGAGGGCGGTCTTGCCATCCAGGCGGAAGAGGTCGGGCAGGGGCATGGTTCACTCACGTGAAATCGGTGAAGAGTCAGGATGGTAACCCTGCCATTGCGGAATCTCCAGTGCGGGAGAGACGCCGCGACCCCTGCCGCGGCGCTCATGTCTGAAGACTGGCCAACCTGCCTTGTCAGGCGCAGGCCGCACCTGGCGGGCCGTCGTAGGTCGTGACGGTGCCGCCGACCTGGCCATAGAGGCCGCCGTTGAAGACCACGTGGAAGGTCTTGTTTTCGTGGTCCGGCCCCATGGCGATGACGACGTTGCCATTGTCCTGTTTGCTCGCCGCGATGCGATTGTCCGAACTGGCCTTGAAACAACCGACGCCGGCGCTGTTGTACTCCGCCTGCGTCACGCGGAAGGCGAGTTCCTCCTGGGTGGCCGAGACCAGGCGGTTCACCACCAGGCCCGGCTGGTCGGCGTAGGTGGCGCGGTAGATGCGCCCCAGGCCGCCGAGGTTGTTGGCCAACTCGTGGACTTCCCATTGCGGGGCGGCGGGCAGCGCGGCAGAAGCGGCGGGTGCGCCCGCGCCCGCGGCCGCGAAAGCAAGCTGTGTCGGATCGGTGCCGACGCAATTCCACAATCTGTGCAGGCCGGCCAGTGCGTCCTGCATATTGGCCGGCAGGACCGAGGAGGGCAGGGCAGCCGTGCCGGCGCGCTCCGCCCGCGCCGCTACGGGACGCACGCTGTCCCGATTGACGACCCGGGACGCAATCGAGAGCCCTTCGTCGCCGGCGCTGTAAGTTGAATGTGACAAATGATCAGACTGGCCAATGCCCGGGAAAAGCAGCGGGAGGTCGAAGACGAGAGCGGTCGCCTGTTGCGGATGGTTGAAGAGGGACTCGCTGTCCGGCAGCCAGGTGAGGGAACGGGGCAGGCGGTAGCCCTCGACGCCAGTGTCCGGCAGGGTCAGGGGTGGCGCCTCCGCCTCGGCGAAGGCCCAGGCGTTGCCGGCGCTGAAGGGCAGCGAGATCGCCGGAGAGCCGAAGCTGGCCGACCCGGGCGACGCCAAACTGCCGCCCTTGCCGATGACGCAGGATGGATCGTTCTGCCGGGATCCGGCCAGCCCCTGCGCAGCGAAAGCATCGAGGCTGAAAACGAGGGGTTCCGTCATCTGTTGCGCGCTGACGGGTGAGAGCAGCGTCACAGCAAGGACGACGAACACCAGAATCCGCAGCATGTCTCGCTCCATTCATCAGAGCGTTCAGGTTAACAATTGCGTATACATTAAGCAAGCAAGTTAGAATAGTTAGCGAGGCGTAAGTCGCGTGAGATCTGGCCATTCGAGGACGAAACCCAGGCGCTTGCGCAACATGGTCTGGAAGTCATGGAGGAGCGCGGCACTAGCGCGGATCTGCCTCGGCTGCAGCCGTCGGGTCTGGCACCAGGCGGCCAGGGCGCCGGCGGCCTCGCCGACGTTCCATTCGACCGGATGCAGGCGGTAGCAGCCGTTGGTGACGTGAGTCACGCCGAGGTTTTTGCAGGCCGGCAACAGGTTCTCCACGCGCTGCGGGATGAGCGCGCCCAGGGGAATTTGGAAGGGATAGCAACTGACGTCGACGTAGTTGCGCCCCGCCTTGCCCGGGTGCAGGTCGATACGGTAGCTGCCTGTGCCGACGGAATCGGGAAATCGTTCGGCGCCGACGAGGCCCCCGCGCTGCTCCACGCCGAGGTGCTGCTCGACGACCGTGAAATCGGCCCGGATGCGGCGCGATTCGCGCAGGTAAACTTTTTTCGCCAGGCCGTCGTCGCTGCCGACGACGTCGGGGCGCAGTCGCAGGCCGGGGTAGCCCTGGCCGCCATCGTGGCGCGGCGCTTCGGTCTGCATCCAGTAGAGGGTGGAGAGGCTGAGCTGGCGGGCCGCGCGCAGGTTGGCCAGCGCTTCTTCCCTTGAGACGCCGAGCAGGGGGCCAAGCCAGTAATCGTTCTGCGGCCAGTTGACCAGGGTGACGTCGCTGGGGAAGGCGCCGGGCCTGAAATGGTCCTTGCAAAGAATGCGGCGGTAGCGCCAGAAGTCGGGCCGATCGTCGCTGGCGAAGAGCGGCCGATACACCGGCTTTAGCGTGACGGGGTCGGGATAGCGCCAGCCCAGTTGCGGCCCGGGCCAGAAGTCCGCCCGGTAGCCGCGCCAGAAGTCGTAGTCCGCGGGCCGATCGATGACGTGGTTTTCGCCCGGCAGCCAGTCCATGGCGAAGCACCAGGTGACGGCCTGCTGGTCCAGCGGGTCGGGATCGCCGGGCAGGGCGTGCAGCTCGCCGGTCTGCGCCTGGCTCTCGGCGCCGATGACGTGCTCCACGCCGGCCAGTTCCAGCAGGTCGCCGGGTTCGGTGGCGTCGAGGAACCAGTCCGCGCTGACCGTCGTTTCGTCGCCGCCGGCGAGGCTGCGCAGCGTGACGGCGCGGACGCGGTCGCCATCACTTTCAGCGCCGGTCGGGACCTGCCCGCGGCATATTTGCAGCTGGCCGTCGTTGCGCCAGGGGGCCAGCATGGCCTCGAGAACGGCAAGCGCCACGCGCGGCTCGTGGCAAAGGCGGCTGACCGTCCCCTCGCCCGGGTTGAAGCGGACGATGCGGCGCGCCTCGTCGGTAAGGGGGTAGTGGCGGCGATAGTGGTCGCGCACATTCTGCGCGAATTGCCTGTAGCTGCGGGTGGCGCCGGTCCGCTCGATCCAGGGATGTTCGTCGGGCGGGACGGCCTGGGCGGTGAGTTGACCGCCGATCCAGTCGCTCTCCTCGCTGAGGATGACGCGTCGGCCGAGGCGCAGGGCCGCGAGGGCCGCGGCCACGCCGCCCGTCCCCGCGCCGACGATGAGAAGGTCCGTTTTCCGCTCGCTGCCTATGGTTCTCTCCCCGAATGCGCGCGAATAGAGAAATACCCTGTGCACCGGGCCCGAAAGTGTGCTAACAATTGTGCCGCATTATCGTTCACATTTATGGATTCGGAAGGAAGTGCAAAATGAAGCAACTTGTACTTGCCCTGTCACTGTTGCTCCTTGTGGTCGCGCCGCTGGCGGCACAGGAAGCGACCACCATCACCTGGCTTAACTGCTGCAACTGGCCCTCCGAAGAGGTCATCGCCGAATTCGAAGCCGAGAACCCGGACATCAAGGTCGAGGTCGAGACGGTCGATTTCAACGCGCTCTTCGAGCAGATCCAGGTCCGCCTGGGCGGCGGCGCGTCGGACCCGGACGTGCTTTCCGTGGACGTGCCCGTCACGGCGGGTTACGGCCTGCGCGGCTGGCTGCTGCCCCTGGACGACGCGTTCAGCGATGAGGACCGCGCCGACTGGCTGCCCGCGGCGCTGGCCGCCGGCACCTACAACGGCGAGTTGATTTCCGCGCCGGTCAGCACTTCCACGCAGTTGCTGTTCATCAACAGCGACATGTTTGAAGCGGCCGGCATAGAGGTGCCCGGCGTCGACGATCGTCTGACCTATGAGCAGGTCGCCGACATCGCGGAGCAGTTGACGCAGGACACGGACGGCGACGGCATCACCGACCAGTGGGGTTTCAGCTGGGAGCAGACCGTTCGCATTTACCAGCTGCAGCCGCTGGCGGTTGGCATGGGCGGGCAGTCCATCGGCGACGACGGCCTGACGGTCGACGGCGTCATCAATTCGCAGGCATGGATCGACGGCTTCACTTTCTACTCGGACATGTTCAATGAACGGAAGGTGGCGCCGCAGGACGACACCATCGGCACCAGCGACCTGTTCTGGTCCGGCAAGATGGGCATGATGATCGCCGGCCCCTGGAACATCAACCGCTACCTGCGGGAAGCGGAGAACATCGAATTCAACTGGACGGTCGCGCGTCATCCCTACTTTGAGAATGGCGAGGTCACCACGCCGACCGGCAGCTGGCACATTGGCGTGAACGTCAACAGCGACAGCCCCGATGAAGCCAAACGTTTCGTGCAGTGGATTTCCACGGGCGCGGGCGCCGAGGCCTGGTGGCGCCGCGGCAGCGGTGACTTCCCGGCGCAGCAGTCCGTGCTGGCGCTCTTCCAGACCGACGAGGAATTCGACGAGGGCGTCAAGTACTTCCTGCGCGTGGCCGCCGACGAGGCGACCGTGAACCCCGATCCGCGGGCGGTGTCCCCCGGCTACCTTGAGTACGAACAGATTCTGCAGGATGCCTTCCAGGACATCCGCACCGGTGTGGACGTGGAGGAATCGCTCAACCTTGCAGTAGCCCGCATCGAAAGTGAAATGGCGAAGTACCGCGGCTAGTTGACTGAGCGACGGTACATGGCCGGGGGCTGCCTGGCGAAGGCGGCTCCCGGCCAAAGCCGCAGAGGTAGAACCCTGCCATGACCGGACGCGAGCGCTTCATGCCCTATGTTTTTCTGCTGCCGGCGCTGGCGTTGATCGTCATCTTCAACCTCTTTCCCACCATCGCCACCCTGATCGAAAGCCTGCACGGCAACTCGCTGGTGCGCGGCGGGCGCGTCTTCGTCGGGCTGGGCAACTTTGAGCGCGTCCTCAACGACCCCATTTTCTGGAAGTCGATGCAGGTCACGGCCCTGTTCAGCGTGCTGGTCAATCCGATTCAGGTGGTGCTGGCGCTGGGCCTGGCCCTGCTGGCCAACAGTCGCGTTCGCGGCATCACCGTCTTCCGCAGCATCTACCTGTTGCCGGTGGCCGTGTCCATCAACGTGACCACGGTGGTCTGGGGCCTGATGCTCAACAGCGAGGGCGGCCTGATCAACGGCATGCTTAGCCTGGTGGGTATCGAACGCCAGCCCTTTCTCATCGCGCCGACGCATGCCCTGTGGTCGATCATTGTTCTGGCGACCTGGAAAGGCGTGCCCCTGTGGACGCTGTTCTTTCTCGCCGGTCTGCAGGGCATTCCGCAGACCGTGCTGGAGGCAGCGCGCATCGATGGCGCCGGCCGCTGGCAGAGTTTCCGCTTCGTCACCCTGCCGCTGCTGCGCGGCGTGCTGCTCTTCGTGCTGGTGGCCGACACGGTGGCCAACTTCCTGCTCTTTGCGCCGGTCTTGTTGCTGACCAGGGGCGGGCCGCAACTGAGCACCAATCTGGTCATGTACGAGACCTACCGGCGCGGCTTCGTCTATGGCGATCTGGGCGTCTCGTCGGCCATGCTTTCCCTGATGCTGCTGCTGGTCTTCGCCGTCATTGGCGTCCAGTTTTCGCTGCTGCGGCGGCGGGGCTGAGGGACTGACGGTCATGCGTTCCGGCGCCGCGACCCAGGGGGCGCAGACCCTGCAAACCCTGCGTCTGCAGCCGCAGGTCTTGCGCCGGAGGGGCGAGCAGTTGCTGGTCTATGCCCTGCTGGTGCTGGTGGCGCTGGTGGCGCTGCTGCCCCTGATGTGGGCCTTCGCCGCGTCCTTCACGCCCAACGCAAAGGTCTTCGATTACGCCTTCCCCTTCTCGCTGCGGGCCCTGTTCCCGGTCGAATTCACCCTGGAAGCCTATGAAGCGATCTTTGCGCGGGGCTTCGGCGACGCGCTGAAGAACTCCTTCTGGCTGTCAGGGGTCACGGTCGTGCTGGGAGGCACGGTCAACGCGCTGGCCGGTTTCGCCTTCGCGCGCTTCGAGTTTCGCGGCAAACGCTTTCTCTTCCTGACGGTCATCCTGTTGCCTTTCCTGGTGCCGGTGGACCTGACGGCGATCCCGCGCTTCATCCTGGTGAATACCCTGGACTGGCGCAACACCTGGCAGGCCCTGATCGTCCCCGGCCTGGGCAACAGCCTGGCGATATTCCTCTTCCGCCAGTTCTTCGAGGAGATACCCCAGGACCTGATCGACGCCGCCCGCGTCGACGGGGCTTCATGGCTGCGGCTGTTTTTCAACGTGGTCCTGCCGCTGTCGCGGCCGGTGCTGATCACGGCCGCCCTCTTTCTCTTCCTGCAGCAATGGGATGCCTACTTCTGGCCCTTGCTGGTGGCGCCGCGGCCGGAATTGCGCCTGGTGCAGGTGGCCATTTCCACGGCCGTTGAGGAACACCGCACGCGCTGGAACGAGCAACTGGCCGGCTCCATGCTGGCCGCCATCGTGCCGATTCTCCTCTTGTTGCCCTTCCAGCGCTACTACATTCAGGCCGTCACCAGCAGCGGCCTCAAGGACTAGCAGTTCGCCGCCCGCACTTTCGCCAGGTCCAGTTCGACGCCCAGTCCCGGCCCGTCCGGGATGATAAATCGCCCGGCCCTGACTTCGATGGGCTCCTGCAGCAGGCTGTTGGCCAGTTCCACCACGGGCGGCTGGTACTCCAGCAGGTAAAGATTGGGGATCGCGGCGGCCAGTTGGATCGAGGCGGCGATGCAGGGGCCGAGGCCCACGCTCAGGTGCGGCGCCATGCGCGCGTTGAAGGCCTCGGCCATCTGGGCGATGACCATCGACTCGGAAATGCCGGCGCGCCCGATGTCCGGTTGCAGGACGGAGATGGCGCGCTGCTCCAGCCAGGGCCGGAACTGGTAACGGCTGCGTTCGGTCTCGCCGACGGCGACCGGTATCGTGATCCCGTTCCTGAGGCGGGCATGGCCGGCGATATCCTCGGGGTTGATCGGGGCTTCGAAGAAGCCGACCTCCAGGTCTTCCAGGCGGCGCCCCAGTTGCAGGGCTTCCTCCACCGTGTAGGCCCAGTGGGCGTCCAGCAGCAGCGTGGAATCCGGCTCCAGGGTCTCACGCAGTCGGCGGGTGGTGGTCTCGTCGGCGCGAATGCCATAGCCGGCGGCCAGCTTGAAGGCATGGAAGCCCTTTCCCTGCCAGTCCAGCGCCAGTTCGACGCGTTCATCGTCCGTGGGCCGCGGCAGGCCCGAGACATAGCAGGGCACGTCCTCGCGAAAGGCGCCGCCGATCAGTGCGCGCACCGGCTGATTGAGCAGTTTGCCGGCGGCGTCATGGAGGGCGATGTCCACTGCGCTGATGGCGTCCAGCATGTGCCCGCCGTAGTAGCCGCGGTCGCGCATCAGGTCGTACATCAGGTGCCAGAGGCGGCCGGCGCCGAGGGGCTCGCGGCCGATCAGCGCCGGGGCCAGCAGCTGCTCAATGATGTTGCAAACGACTTCCGGGGCGACGGGCGCCAGGGCCTCGCCCCAGGCGCTGAGGCCCTCTGTGGTGCGCAGGCGCACGAAGACGGTCTCGTAGGTCTCCGAATAGAGGCAACGGTAGGGCGGTCGCAGATAATAGTTACCGACTTTGCTGTGCGACGGGGTTGCGCCCAGATAGGCTTCGTCGCGGCGCAAACGGACGGGTATGGCATCAATGCTTTCAATGGACATGAACGGGCTCCCGGGAGGATGATCCTGCGCCCATTGTAGCGTGGCGCCGCGGCAAGAAGACGGTCTGGCTGCGTTCAGCGGCCGGGGAGGGCGGAAGGCGGTGCCGCGATCGGCACTTGGCAGCGCGCCAGGCAGGGCGTATAATGCCGCCGTTTCACAGAGTGCAACTTGCGGGCGGGGAAGCGGCCATGAAAGTCATTTTGCTGGATTATGTCTTCAAGCACGGCGTGGCCGGAGAGGTCATCGACGTCGCTGACGGCTTCGCCCGCAACTATCTCATCCCCTCCGGGCTCGCGGTCAAGGCGACGCCGGCCGAGATGAAACGCGCCGCGAAACTGCGTGAACAGGCCGCCGCGCGCCGCGCCGCCCTCGAGAACGAGTTGAACGAACTGGCCCGCCAGATCGATGGCGTGGAACTGGTCTTTTCCCGCCGGGCCGCCATCACCGGCAAGTTGTTTGGTTCCGTGACCTCGCAGGAAATCGCCGACGCCCTGATGGAAAAGACGGGCGTGGACATCAACCGGCGCCGCATCGGACATCAGCCCCTGCGCGAGACCGGCACCCATGAGGTGGTGGTGCGTCTGGGCAACGAATCCGACCCCGCGATCAATGTTACCATCGTGGCGGAACAGGACATGGCCGCCTGGCTGGCCGAACGCGACGACGCGGAGGATGGGCAAGAGGAAGACGGGGAAGCGGGAGAGGAGACGGTAGAGGCCGTCGATTCTGCCGACGTCGCCGAAGAGGAAGCCCTCTCCTGATCATTCGCCCGCCTGGCGGGCAAAAGTGTTGAACGGCCGTTCAGGCCAGACTCCATGCGATGATGGACGCACAGGCGCTGGGTCGCTTGTTACGCGAAGCCCGCGAGGCCAGGGAGCTCACCCTGGCGGACGCGGAGCAGGCGCTGCGCATACGGCGGCGTATTCTGGTGGCCTTCGAGGACGGCGTCTTCGATCTGCCGGACTCATCGGCCGTGCAATTGCGAGGTCTGCTGGGCAACTACGCCCGCTATCTCGGCCTCGACGATGAACACGTCCTTGAGCAATTCGAGCAGGCGCGGCAGGGGGCGCAGCGTCGGCAGCGCCGCGAAGGTCGCCGCAGTCCCGGCCGGATCACGCCGCCGCCGCAGCCCGTCCCGCAACTGGAGCCGGGCCTTGGCGAAGGCGTGCAATTGCGGC
>DAOUIB010000452.1:0-2353 GCA_034428275.1 Anaerolineae bacterium | reverse complement strand
GGTGCCCGCCAATGCCTCACGCGACGCCGTTATCCCGGTCTCGACCAGGGGACTGCCGGTGCGCGCGACACCGGCAGCCCGGCAATTGGCGCGGATCCGGCGGGTAGACCTGGAAAGTTTGCGAGGAAGCGGACCGCGGGGGCGGGTTCAGGCCATCGACGTACGGCAGGCCGATCAACAGGCGGCAACCTCCGCTGTGCCAGTCGTGCTGGAGACCACGGTGGACATGTCGGCGTTCCTCGCCCTGCAGGACATGTGGCCCGAAAACGAGCCGCCGCTCATTCGGGGCGCCTTGCTCGCGTATGCCTGCGCGCAAACATTGCTCAGGCACCCTGCGCTAAATGCGAGGAAGCGCGGCGGCCGCTACGTGCCGCAGGACAGGGCGCTTCCGGGTCTGGTTGCCCCAGGTGGCGACGGTCATTCGGTAGCAGTTCTTGATACTGCCGACAGTCTTTCTTTTCGGGAACTGTTAAAGGCCTGGCCGGAAATGCCGCAGAGAGAAGCCCCCTGGAGTCCCGGTGACGCATCTGTCGGCAGGGAGAGCTTCCGGATTTGCGACCTGGGCGACCGCGGTCCGGACAGGGTTGCGGCCCGCACAGGACCGACCGCTGTCGCCAGCCTGGGCGCGGGCAGGACTGTGTGGCGCTACAGCTCAAACAGTGCTGGCCCGCCGGAGATGCGACCCGGCATGGCGTTGACCCTTACGATTGCCGACGGGCCGGGAGCGCCCTCCGGGATGCAGGGAGCCCGCTTCCTGGAAGACCTTGTCGACGTGTTGGAAAGGCCGCTGAAACTCTTGTTGCAGGGAGGCAGGGATGCACATCGCGACAGGCAGTGACGACGCCGGAGCGCCTTTGCTGGCGGTCCTGATCAGCCACTTGCAGGCCGACAATCAGGCGACTCTGTTGGACCTCAGCGCTGCGCAAGGCGATGAGGACGAGTATTACCCGGACGTCGCGGAGAGGGTGGCCCGGGCAGTGGCCGAAGGACGCTGCCAGCGGGGGATTCTCGTCTGCGGTACGGGCATCGGCATGTCGATCACGGCCAACAAGATTCCAGGCATTCGCGCTGCCCTGTGCCATGACACCTATTCCGCCGAACGCGCCCGCAAGAGCAACGATGCCCAGATACTGACCATGGGCGCTCGTGTCATCGGGCCTGAACTGGGGAAAGCCATCCTGGATGCCTGGCTGGAGGCGGAGTTTGACGAAGGTAGTCCGTCCGGGCCGAAGGTTCGAAGGATGAAGGAGATCGACAAGCTCTACACGCGCGATCCGGCGCCGAAAGGCTGCTAAGACACGCGTTCCCGGAAAGCGTCCGACCTTGGGAAAAGGAGGCAAGAGACAGAGATTTCTGATTGGCAAGGGCGGTTTCCGCCTGTCAAGGGATATTGAAGAGTTTACAGGAGACGCAACATGTCGTTCGCAAGATTGACAAGGACCACCATGTTTCTTGTGCTCGTGCTACTGGTCTCGGCAAGTGGCCTGTCGGCGCAGGACATGATGTACAGCGAAGCCCCCATCCTGGCGGAGCAGGTGGCTGCCGGTGAGCTGCCGCCGCTGGAGGAGCGCCTGCCGGACAACCCGCTGGTACTCCAGCCTCTGGAAGAGATTGGCAGTTACGGCGGCACGCTGCGGCGCGGGTCGGCCAATCTGGGCACCTACCTGACGCATAATTTCACGCGCGAACCTCTGACCATGTGGCATTTGCCCGTCACCGGGGACGGCCCCATCCGGCCCAATCTGGCCGAGAGCTGGGAATCAAACGAAGACTTCACCGTCTGGACAGTGCAACTGCGCAGTGGCGTGAAATGGTCGGATGGCACGCCACTTACGGCCTCGGATGTTGAATTCTTCTGGTACGACGCGGCCCAGGACGAAAACGTCACCGGCGTTTCAGGACCTGGTCCGATCACCCAGGGTGGCGAGTTGCCAGCGCTGGAAGTGCTGGATGACTTCACGCTGCGGTTCACCTATCCGTCGCCCTTCCCGGCCTTCGCCGAGGGTCTGGCCACGATGCGGGAGTTCGCCTGGCCGCGCCACCATCTGGAGCAGTTCCACCCCGCCTACAATGCCGACTCCACCTACGAGATATTCAACTCGGAGAATCTGCTTGAGAACGGACGCGGGCGGGTAACGCTGCAGGCCTGGATGCTGGACGAGTTCATTCCAGGCGAGATCTACAAGATGAAGCGCAACCCCTATTACTGGAAGGTCGACCCTGAAGGCCACCAACTGCCTTACATGGACTTCGCCAGCGTGGAACTGGTGGAAGACCGTCAGGCAGTCGCGCTGGGCAACGTCACCGGCCAGTTTGACCTGGACGCCATGTGGGTTGGCGTGCAGCACATTCA
>DAOUIB010000451.1:0-6810 GCA_034428275.1 Anaerolineae bacterium | reverse complement strand
CGCCTGGGGCCGGGTGAGCCGGCAGTCGCCATGGGCCAGCAGCCAGGCGCGCCCCCGCCCGCTGACCAGGGCCAGCAGTAGCTGGGCGTCGAGCGCGGCCGTGTCGCTGCCGGCCCCCAGGGTCTGCGTCGCCGCGCGCAGGGCCGCGGCCACGGTCTTCATGGATCGCCGAAGTGGAGGTCGCGGTTGCGCAGGGGGATGAGCGCCAGCACGATGGCATGAGCGTAGTAGTCGCGGCGCGTCAGGACGTCGCCGGTGAGCAGGCCGACCGAGCCGCTGCCCTGTTTGCTGTTGTGCCTGCCAAAGACCCGGTCGTTGGCGTGGCCCAGCTCGTGGCCGGCGCGCACCAGACGCGCGACCTCTTCGGGCAGGTCGTGGGTGGCCGTGCGGCTGCGCCCGCCGAGTTCCGGCGCCAGCATCTGCACCCAGGCGAAGCAGCGCAGGCGGCCGTCGATCTCCTCAATGCCGCCCTCGATTCCCAGCCAGAGCTGCGCCTGCGGTACGGCCTCCCTGGCGCGGCGGGCGCGATTGAATGCGCCCTGCAGGGTTACGGCGTCGCTCATGGGCTGGTCGGCCACGCCGGAGGGCAGGTCGCGCCCCTGCACCCGCCAGGTCTGCTGCGGCAGCAGGCGCTTCAGGGCCAGGCGCAGGGCCTCAATCTTGACCGGATTGGTGGAGGCGACGATGGCCAGGGACATGATGGCACTCCCGGGACGCTTGCGACCCGAATGTTGACGCGCCGGCGGCCCCTGTCAAGTGGGGCAAGACCAGGCGGGCGAAGCGCAGTCCGCCCGCCTGGTAATTGCTGAAGAGACGAGGGTCAGGACTTGCGCGTCCAGTCCTCGATGTTCCACATTTCGGAATTCCAGCCGTTGACCCACACGCCTTCCAGGCGGTTGGAGATGCCGGAAACGCTGCCGCGGAAGACCAGCGGGATGAGCACGCCGCTGTCGACCAGCATGTCGTTGAGCTGGATGGTGAGCGCGGCGCGCGCGTCCTGGCCGCCGGTGCGCTTCAGCTCCTCAAAGAGTTCGTCGTAGGCGGCGTTGCAGTGGCGCGGCACGTTGCGCCCGAGCCAGCCGGTATCCGGGCTCGGTTCGTTGCCGCAGGTCCAGCGCACCAGGAAGTTCTCGGCGTCCGGCGAGCCGGTGCCGCTGGTGAACATCTCAATGTCGGCGTAGAACTTCTGGTAGGTATCCGGGCTGGCCGGGTCGCCACCGAAGAAGACGGCGGCGTCGATGTTGCGCAGCTCGGTCTCAACGCCGATTTCGGCCCACCACTGCTTGATCAGCGCCTGGGTGCTCTGGCGCACGGCGTTGGTGGAAGTCTGGTAGGTGACGCGCAGCGGATGCCCCATGTATTCGCGGATGCCGTCGCCGTCGCTGTCAACGGCGCCGGCCTCGTCAAGCATGGCGTTGGCGGCGGCGATGTCCTGCATCAGGCAGCCCTGGTTGTTGGGCGAGACGTTGTGGGGCGGGCCGTTGACGATGTTGCAGGCGGGCCGGCCGCCGGCGCCGTAGAGCTGGCCGGCGATGATGTTGCGGTCAATGGCCAGCGAGAGCGCCTGGCGGATGGCCTGGTTGCTGAGGAAGGGATGCGGATTGTTGATGGGGTCGATGGAGCGGGTCTCGGCCGGCAGGTCGGGGCTGGGGTTGGTCTGGTTGAGCATGAGGCGCTCGACGCTGGAGGCGAAACCCACGTCCACGAAACCCATGCCGGCGGCTTCCATCTGCTGCAGCACGGCGGGCGAAATCTGCAGGTTCCATGCGTAGTCGGCCTCGCCGGTCTCCAGCACGGCGCGCGCCGCGGATTCGGCGTCACCACCGCCCTTGAAGACGACGCGCTGGAAGTGCGGCTTGCCCTCTTCACGGTAGAGCGGATTGGCGTTGTAGGTCACCACGTCGTTGGCGCGAAACTCGTCGACGACGTAAGGGCCGGTGCCGATCGGGCCGAAGTTCTGGTCGGTGCAGGCGGCGGCGGCGCCGCCGACGCAATCGGCGAACTGCTCGCTGTGCAGCACGACGGAGATCTCACCGACGAAGGGGCCGTAGGGGTAGGGCTTGGGCTTGCCGAAAGTGATCTTCGCCGTGTAGTCGTCGACGGCCTCGACACTCTCAACGTCCTCAAACCACTGCAGGCCGGAGCAGCCGGTCTCGGGGTGGGTGCAGTACTGCCATGAAAAGACCACGTCGGCCGCCGTCATCGGCTTGCCATCGGAGAAGACGATGCCTTCCTTCAGGTTCCAGGTGATGGTCGTCAGGTCTTCGGAGACGCCGCCGTTTTCCAGCGTGGGAATGCCGGTGGCGAGCACGGGCACGAGAATGCCGTCGGGGTTGATGTAGGCCAGGGGCTCAAGCACGAGCGAGGCGGCCTCGACGTCCTTGGTGCCACCGGACAGGAAGGGGTTGAGAATGGAAACGGCCTGCCAGTAAAGGATGTTCAGGGTGTCCTCCTCCTGCGCCGCGACCGGGGCGAAGGACCCCAGGACGATCAGCAGCGACAGCAGCAGCACAGTGCAACGTGTCAACGTGCGTTTCATGCGAAATGCTCCTCTTCTGTATTCCCGCACGTCAGGATAGCACAATCCCTGCCTGTTGCCAGAGACCGCAGGCGGCGCCTGCTATACTGCGCCGGATGGTCCCGCTCTCGATCATGTTCATCGTGGGCAGCGTGCTGCTGGGCGCCGGCGCCCTGCTGGCCCCGGCCCTGCCCGGCGCCGTGGCGCGCATCGGTCTGGGCGCCGCGCTGACCCTGGCGCTGGTGCTTTGCGGCGCGCTGGCCTGGACGATGCTCTTCGGCTGGGACACCCTGATCATCGATTACCTGCTATTCGCGCTGGTCACCGCCGTGCTGCTGGGCGGGACCCTGGGGCGCGGGCATCTGGCCCGCGCGCGGGGGGATGCGGACGGCGGTGACGACGACGTGGCCTGGCCGGGCAGGACGGAGCTGGCCCTGTTCGCGCTGGCGGCCGCGCTCTTCGCCCTGCCGGTCATGCTGCTGCCTGCCCCGCCGGACACCGACGCCCAGGGTTTCGGCTACCTGGCGCTGATGACCCGTCTGGCCGGCAGCCTGGACAGTCTGGCGCCCTTTCACCCGGAGATCGACTACCTCTACGCGCCGGGTTTCAGCGCCCTGGTGGCATGGCTCAGTGAAAAGCTGGGCCATCCCCTGCATCAGGTGATGTTCGCCTTCGCGGCGGTGCTGGGCCTGATCAACGTCTGGCTGGCCCATGACCTGGGGGCGGACCTCGGCGGCCGGCAACTGGGGCGCGCCGTGGCCCTGGCCATGGGCGGCGGCCTGGGCCTGTACCTCGCCTTCCTCGACTCGCACTTCACGACCCTGCTGGCGCTGGTCTTTGCCCAGGGTTTCGTGCTCTGCGCGCTGCGCTACCAGCGTCACGGCGAGCGTATGGACCTGGCCTGCGCCGGTCTGTCCCTGGCCGCCGTAGTGCTCTCCCACCCGGATACCACCATCATCCTGGCCCTTGGCTTCGGCCCCTGGCTGCTGAGTATGTGGGCGGGCGAGCCCCGACCGGCGCTGCGCCGCTGGCTTTTGTTGCTGGCCGGCGCGCCGCTGTTGGCCCTGCTGCTCATCAGCCCCTGGTTGCTGCGCATCATTCCGCTGCTGGGCGGGGAGATCGTCTCGCCCTTCACGCGCAGTTCCTCGTACGCCCTGACGATGCTCGTCTTTCACGGAGTCTGGAGCTGGCCGCTGGCGTTGATCGGGGCGCGGGCGGGTTGGCGCCAACAGCAGCAGGCGACCCTGCTGGCGCTCGGCTGGCTGCTGCTCTGTGCCGATTTCGCCTTTCTCGGCGTCGGCGAACGCATCGCGCCCTGGCTGCCGCTCTTCCACTACGACTATCCCTTCAGCATCGCCTGGCACGGGCCGATCATCCCCCTCAGCCTGCTGGCGGGGCAGGGCCTGCTGACGCTTTGGCACAGGGTCGAGGCGCGCCGGCCGGCCGGGCTGTGGCGTCGCGCGGGCCGGGCCATGCTGGTCCTCGCCACCCTGCTGGTGGCGGGCGCCTTGTTGTTTCCCGCGCAATTGCTGGCCTTCAGCAAGGGACGCATCGGCGTTCACGGCGTCTTCGCCTCGGAGGCCGACGTGGCCGCGATGACCTGGCTGCGCGAGAACACGCCGCCCGACGCCCGCGTGCTCAACTTCCCCGGCAGCGAAGCGGGCAGTTCCTGGGAAGGCGACTGGGCGGCGGTGATCAGCGAGCGCGACAGCGTCTACTATCGCGCCCAGCCCTTCTTCCGCGGCGACGAGGCCAGCCAGGCCGAGCAGGAGCGACTGCGCGCCTTCTGGCTGGACCCCGCCGACCCGGCGCAGGAAGCGGCGCTGAGCGAGGCTGGCATCGACTACGTGCTGGTGCCGCAGATCGTGGCGGCGCCGGAGAGCTTCGCCCAGGCCTGGCGCTGGCACGAGCCCGACGCCTGGAAGCTGCCCATGGCCTCGGCTGTGGCGGAGGCCGCGTATCTTGAGCCGGTTTTCGAGCAGGACGGCGCGCAGGTTTACGCCCTGCGCGTGGCGGGCGACGATGGCTGAACCCTCTCGTTCCGATTTCGCGCTGGCCCTGCGCCACAACGCGCGCGACATGCTCGGCGCATTCGTCCCGCGCTACCCGGAAGCCGCGCTGCCGCTGGTGCGCGGGCCGGCGCGCGACATCACGCGCCTGGTCTTTCAGTACGAGCGGATGGTGGGCGAGACGGACCTGGTGCAGGCCTCACAGTGGCTGTTGCCATCCTTCACGCGCAGTGTGCAGGCCCACAACCTGCCGGACCCGCCGCTCCCGCCCGGTCAGCCGCTGCTGCTGCTCGGCAACCACGCGGGGGTCATGGACGCCATGACGCTTTTCGCCTGGCTGAATCGGCCGGACCTGAAGGTCATCACCGCCGAGCGTCCGATTCTGACGCTGCTGCCCAATATCGCGCAGCACTTGATTCTGCTGCCGGAGGCCGGCGAGCGGCGCATTCGCGTTCTGCGAACAGCCCTGGCGCATCTGCGGGGCGGCGGCGCGCTGCTCAACTTCCCGGCCGGGCGCATCGAGCCGGACCCGGCCTGGTACGACAGCGCGCCGGAGTCCCTGGCGGACTGGTCGGCGGAGGGCATCGAACTCTTCGCGCGTCAGGTGCCCGCGCTGACTATTCTGCCGGTGGCGGTCAGCGGCGTGATTTCGGCGCGCGCCCTGCGCTCGGCGCCTGCGCGCATCTATAGAGAGGGACGGCGGCGCTCCTGGGTGGCGGCCACGCTGCAGGTGATGTTCAGTCGCTGGCGCGACAGCGAGGTGACCCTGCGCTTCGGCGATCCGTTGCCGGCCGGCCCGGGCGTCTCGGCGCAGGTGCTGGCGACGATGGAGGTTCTGCTGCGCGCGTCGCTGCGCGAGCGGTCGGGCAGGGCGGGGGTGTGGTGAAGGGCAGCGTTGGCTGGAGAATCGTCAGCGTCATGTCCCGTCTGGCCGTGAAGAGTGGAGTAGACGCATGCAGCCATTGACCTTCGTGCACATCAGCGATTCGCACGTGCTGACGGACCCGACCAGAAGGGGCTGGGCACGCGGCCCTTCGCTCCCGGGCGCCAGGACCCTGGTGCGTGAGATCGAGACGCTGCCCGCGCCGCTTGACTTCGTGCTGCATAGCGGCGACGTCGTCCACGACCCGGAGCGCGAGGATGAGTACCGGCAGGCGCTGGAGCTGTATCGCCGCCTGAGCGTGCCGGTGTACTACCTGCCGGGCAACCACGACCGGAGCCGGTGGCTGCAACGCGTGTTGCGGCGAGTCGCAGATCCCGGCCCCCACGCCGACCAGGAATTCGAGGTCGGCGGCGTCCAGTTCCTCTTGCTGGACAGCAGCGTTGCGGACGCGGGCGGCAACGTGGGCCACGGGCAGCTTGCGCCGGAACAGTTGGCCTGGCTGGAGGGTCGCTGCGTGGCGCGGGACAGTCGGCCGCTGGTGGTGGCGCTGCATCACCATCCCCTGGCCATTGACGTGCTCTGGCTGGACGACCTGATTTTGCGCAACGGGGAAGCGCTGCACGAGATTCTCTTGCTGGCGCGTCATCGTCTGCGCTGCGTCCTCTACGGCCATATCCACGAGAGTCTGCTGACCCTGCGCGACGGCATCCCCTATCAAAGCGTGCGCGGCAGCTGGTTCCAGAACCGGACCTGGCCGGGTCAGGAGACGGAATTTCCGGAGCCGATCCAGTGGCCGGGCTACAACCTCGTCACGCTGACCGAACGCGACACCTTTATACGGCATTGCCGGGTGCGCCGGTGAGGCAGCGCCGATGCGGGCACAGGGGTCCGCCTGCCTGGCGGATGATCGCTTGCGGCCCCTGACCTTCGTTCACCTCAGCGACTCGCACCTGGTGACGGACCCGGACAGTGCGGGGACGGTGTTCGAGTCCGCGGGCACGGCCACCGAGGCCCTGCTGCGCGAGATCGCCGCGCTGCCAGTACCCTTCGAATTCGTGCTGCATACCGGCGACGTGAACCACGACCCGCAGCGGGAAGACGATTATCGGCGAACGCTTGAGCTTTACAGTCGTCTGGGCGTGCCGGTTTACTACCTGCCGGGCAATCACGACCGTTGCCCCTGGCTGCAGCGCCGACTCCTGGGCAGGGAAGTCCCCGGCCCCCACGCCGACCAGGAATTCGAGGCCGGCGGCGTCCAGTTCCTGCTGCCGGACAGCACTGTCCCGCCGGAAGAGGGCGGCCACGGTCGCCTGGAGCCGGAGCAACTGGCCTGGCTGGAGGATCGCTGCGCGGCGCGCGACAGTCGGCCGCTGGTGGTGGCGCTGCATCACAACCCTCTG
>DAOUIB010000450.1:0-2250 GCA_034428275.1 Anaerolineae bacterium | reverse complement strand
CGCTGGGCGTTTCCTTCGTCTGCTCGCTCTGCGAGGCCGTGCTCTTTTCCGCTTCCCGCTCGCATATCGAGGTCCAGGTACAGGCAGGACGGCGCGCCGGACGCTTGTTGCAGCAGCAGAAGGAAAACGTGGACCGCCCGATCACGGCCATCCTTACCCTGAATACGATCGCCCACACCGTTGGCGCAGTCGGCGCCGGTGCGGAGGCCACGCTGCTGCTGGGTGACGAACTCGTCGGCGTGGTCACCGTCGTCCTGACCCTGATGATCCTGGTGTTTTCGGAAATCATCCCCAAGACCATTGGCGCGGTCTACTGGAAGCCGCTGGCCATGCCGGTCGCCTTGGTCATTCAGGGGATGATCGTCATCTTCTATCCATTCGTGACCGCCTTTGAACGCCTCACGGGTTTGCTGACGCCGCGCAAGAAGACGCCGACGGTGACGCGGCCCGAACTGGAAGTGCTGGCCGGCATCAGCCGCGGCGAGGGGGCGCTGGAACAGCGCGAGCACACGATACTCACCAACCTGTTGCGACTGGGCGCGGCCCAGGTCAGCGACATCATGACGCCGCGGACCGTCATGTTCGCGCTGCAGGAGGACATGACCGCAGGAGAGGTGATTCGGCGGCAGCGCGTCCTGCCCTACTCCCGCATGCCGCTCTTCAGCCAGTCCACCGATGATGCGCGCAGCTTTGTGCTGCGTAGCGAGGTGCTGATGGCGGCCGCCCGAGACGACCATGAACGGCCACTCAGGGAAATGGCGCGCCCGCTACACCCGGTGCCGGTGAGCATGAGCGTGGCCGCGGTGCTGGACGAATTCACAGCGCGTGGCGAGCACATGTTTCTGGCCTTCGACGAGTATGGCGGCACTGCGGGAATCGTGACGATGGAAGACGCGATTGAATCGCTGATTGGCGTGGAGATCACGGACGAATCCGACCTGGTGGCGGACTTGCGCCAACTGGCCGACCAACGCTTCCGGCGACAACAGGAACTGCAGGGCATTATTCGCGGCGATGCCCGGGAGGACCAGGGCGGAGGGGGGAAGCGGGCTTCTGACTCAGTTTAGTGACAGGTTCACGCGCAGGGGCCCTTCGGAGGGGCCGCCGGCGTGCCCCAGGATGAGGCGATAACGGCCGTCCGCCGGCAACACATACTCTTCAATGCGGGCGTCCAGGTCCCCGCCCCCGTCGTCGTCGGCGACGAGGGCCGCGCCGGAGGCATCCGTCAGCACCAGCAAGGGGTCGACTTCCCCGCGCGCGAGGCTGGTGGCGCTGGCGGTCAGAATGTCGCCCTCACGCCCTTCGAAGGAAAAGATATAGCTGCGCCCAGGCGCCATGCTGACCGTAACGTCACCCAGCTCAAGCAGGTCATTCTGGCGGATCGTGTCCAGCCGGATCTTGTTTAGCCACAGCAGATAGCTTTCGGCGGATTCCCGTTCGGCCCCGCCGTCCCCCAGCAGTGACGCGCGAAACAGATACAGCCCGAGGTTCTCGGGGTCCAGCTGCATGGTTACCTCGATATCCGCAAGGGCCGCCTCGATATCGCCACTTTCAGCCCTGAAGATCGCCCGTTCCAGGCGCGCACGGGAGTCATCCGGAAAGCGGGCAACAGCCTCGTCGAAATCGCGCGCGGCCGCTTCCACGTCGCCGAGGCGGAGGTGGAAAATCCCGCGTTCAACCAGGACGTCGGAACTTTCCGGCAGGAGCAGCAGCAGTTCGTCGTAATCGGCCATGGCCTGCCCGGGCCGCCCCTCGATTTCGTGCAGACGGGCGCGCAACATGCGTCCGAAGACTTCATCCGGCCACAGCTCAATGGCGCTGTCCAGGTCCGCCAGAGCATCGTTGTAGCGCTCCTGGCGCAGCAGGATTTCAGCCCGGTCCACCAACACGGCCGCCTGGTCTTCCGGCGCGACGCTGTATTCCAGGGCATGATCGAAATCCACCATGGCGCGGACGAAGTCGCCGGTCTGCAGATAGCTGAGACCGCGGCCGTGCCATGCCTGGCCCAGGGTGGGGTTGAAGAGCAGAAAGAGCGAGTAATCCAGGATGGCCTGCGGGTAATCGCCGGAGCGGGAGGCCTGCGCCGCGCGCTCCAGCAATTCCGGCAGCGTCACCAGCTCAGCCAGGGAAATGGCTTCATCCGGCGTGTCTGCCCGGTCCTGGGCGGCAAGCGGCAGGGCAGGCAGGAGCAGGAAGCCGGACAACAAAAGACTGGCGAGTGAGCGCATCAACGCACCGTAATGACCTGGA
>DAOUIB010000449.1:0-3269 GCA_034428275.1 Anaerolineae bacterium | reverse complement strand
GCAGCAACGTCATCGATTTACTGTTGCCGCGCCTGCTCGCCGGCGAACGTCTGACCCGCGCGGACCTGGTGGCCATGGGCCATGGCGGTCTGCTTGAGGACATTCGCGAACGCCCGATGCCGCGCGCATTGACCAGCGGCAGGGAGTCCCATGAAAGCGACTGACCTGGACCTGCAAAGTGCACTCTCCCATCTGGAGTGCGGCTGGTGTGCTTCCACCTGGCCGGCGGACCAGCTGGCCAATCTCTGCCCGGACTGCGCCCGCCCGTTGCTGGCGCGCTATGACCTGCACCAGGCCGCCCGCAGCCTGGTTCCCGATGCACTGCCCCGGCGCCCCGCCAACCTTTGGCGCTATGCTGAAGTGCTGCCGGTACGACGGCCGGAATTGCGCAAGACCCTGGGAGAGGGATATACCAGCCTGCTCCATCTGAGGCGCCTGGGCGAGGCGCTGGGGCTGAAGCATCTCTACGCCAAGGATGAGTCCTCCAATCCAACCAACTCCTTCAAGGCGCGCGGCCTCGCCGTCGCCGTCGATCGCGCCGCCGAGCTCGGCGCAAGGGCCCTCGCCATCCCCACCGCCGGAAACGCGGGCAGCGCCATGGCGGCCTATGCCGCGCTCCACGGACTTCCGGCAGAGATCTACGCCCCGTGCGACTTGCCGCCTCCATTCCTGGCCGAAATGCAGGTGCTGGGCGCTGACATCACCCTGGTGGACGGCCTGATCACCGACTGCGGCGCTTTGGTGCGGGCCGGCGCCGAAGAGGGACGCTGGTTCGATGTCTCCACGCTGAAGGAGCCGTATCGCATCGAAGGCAAAAAGACGATGGGATACGAACTTTACGAGCATTTCGGCGGGGCCTTGCCGGACGTCATTCTTTACCCCACTGGCGGCGGCACCGGTCTCATCGGCATGTGGAAGGCCTTTGAGGAGATGAAAGAGATGGGCTGGCCCGGGGTGGATCAGCGGCCCCGAATGATCAGCGTTCAAAGCAGCGGATGCGCGCCCGTCGTTCGCGCCTGGCAGGAAGGCAGCGAAACGGCGACCCCCTGGGAAGGCGCCGCAACCATCGCCGACGGCCTGCGAGTGCCCGCCGCCGTTGGAGATTTCCTGATTTTGCGGGCTGTGCGGGAAAGTGGCGGTACTGCCATCGCTGTGGACGATGACGACATACGCGCCGCCATGCTGGAAACTGGCCGGAAGGAAGGTCTTTTCGTCGCCCCGGAGGCGGCGGCCACGCTGGTCGCCCTGCGCGCCCTGCTGGCAAGCGACATAATCCGGCCGGACGAAAGAATCGTTCTGTTTTTCACTGGCGGCGGGCTGAAATACTATCGTCTGGGTCTGCCGCCTCACGCAGCAACCGGGTCCTCCGGCACATCGACGCCATAGGCCGCCGCCAGGTCGCAGAGTTCGCTCCAGACAATTCGGGGGACGGGAATGCCCGTCCGGCTGCGTTCCGCCTTGGAACGTTGCTCCTTTTCGCCCGGCAACAGGACTTCATCGAATCCCTCGGCGGGAGCGACGGCCTTGACACGTTCCAGGAATTCCTGCGTTTGCTCCCTGAACGCCTCAGGTTCGGCAAAGGCTTCAATGTTCAGAGCCAGAATCAAGGTGGGATTGCCGGAGCGAAAGCGGGTTGAGGACACCGGGCTGAATCCGCAAAGTATGCCCGGAATCAATTCCATCATGAGCGAGAGGCCATGTCCCTTGTAGGTGCCGAAAGGCAGCAACATGCCCCCGTTCAGGAAGCTGGCCGGGTCTGTCGTAGGGTTGCCGTCCCTGTCCAGCAACATGCCTTCGGGAAGGGTCCTGCCCTCGCTGAGGGCCACCTGGACCTTGCCATTGGCCACGACGGCGGTCGCATAGTCCAGCACGAAAGGCGTGTCACCGGTCCCGGCGGGCAGCGCCCAGGCCATGGGGTTGGTTGACATGAGCGGTTCGCGCCCGCCCCAGGGAGCGACCGAAACGCGGACCACTGTGCCGCTGGTTAGCACGATCCCGACCATTCGTTTCCGCGCCAGTGATTCTGCGTATTCGCCCAGACGACCCACGTGGTTGACATTTTCGAGCGCGACGCAGCCAATGCCGTGCTCATGCGCCAGTTCCGCAGCCATGGCCGTACCGACCTGCGCGCCAATCTGTCCGAAACCGCGGCGACAGTCGAGGCTGGCGATGGCGCCGCTGCCCTGTCTCAGTTGTGGCCGGGCGGAGGGGATCAGGTCGCGATTGCGAATCATGTCGACATAGAGCATCACACGTATGACGCCGTGCGAATCGTGACCGGCCAGGTTGGTCTCAACCAGGGAATGCGCTACGTCATCGGCGATGTCATCCGGCGCGCCCGCAGCGACAAAAATCGATTTGCCCATCGTGACAAGTGTGCTGGCGGAAACCTGGGGCATGGACTCTCTTTTCGTCTACAGGGACTCTCCGGGACCTGTCATACCTGGCCCACACCACCGGCCATCAAGAGACCCAGCTTGTCCGCGATCGCGTCCTTGCGATCGACAACATCGACGACGCTGCCTTCGTAGATCACCGCGATGCGGTCCGCCAGCGCCATGATCTCATCCAGGTCTTCGGATATGAGCAATATGGCGACGCCGTCTTCCCGCTTTTGCAGCATCAGTTCGCGAATGAACTCCGTGGCGCCGACGTCAACGCCGTGGGTGGGACGCTCCACGACCATCGCCTCCGGTTCGTGCGACAACTCCCTGGCGACCATGACTCTCTGAGCGTTTCCGCCGGACAGGTTTTTGACCAGGGCTTCCTTGCGGCGGGGAAGAATGTTGAACCAACTGATTAATTCCTCGGTGAATTCTCCAATGGCCCCGAAATTCATGAAGGGCCCGGAGCGGTAACGGCTGGAGCCGTGCTTTTGCAATATGACGTTTTCGGCAACCGAAAAAGTGCCGATCGTTCCGTGCACGGTGCGCTCTTCCGGGATGTAGGAAAGGCCGGCCTGCAAGCGATCGGCTATCGACTTGCCCAGTATCGATTTCCCGTTCAGATAAACTTCGCCGCCGGTGGCCGGGCGCAGCCCGGCTATGCATTCCGCGAGCTCGTTCTGGCCATTGCCGGACACGGCCGCGATCCCAAGGATTTCACCGGCGCGAACGGACAGGTTTATCCCCCGCAAGGCTGGCAAGTCGTAGTCGTTCTGGACGGACAGGTTGCGTACGCGCAGCTTTTCGTCGCCGGCATCGAGCTCAGTCTTTTCCAGGTTGAGGCGCAACTCCCTGCCCACCATCATGTGCGCAAGGGTACTTTGG
>DAOUIB010000448.1:0-1850 GCA_034428275.1 Anaerolineae bacterium | reverse complement strand
GCGCAGGTCTACACCTTTAGCGGCGAAACGGGCGATCTGGTCAGCCTTGCGGCGGAGGCCGATGACGGAAGCCTTCTGACGCTCATGGTCACCGATGTCAACGGTGAAATGCTGGCCCAGGCCAGCGGCGTCGCCATGGAAGGATTCGCCCTGCCCGAAGCCGGCCGCTATTACGTGACGGTGCTGGCGCCGGGCGGTCTGCCCGAAAGCGGCACGCTGGACTTCAGTTTGACCTTTGACCTGCAGCCCGCTCCTGCAGAGCAGGTTGCCATGGAGGATGTTGCGGCGCCGGTCTTTGCCCCGGGTGAAGTCGTGGCGATCAGCGGTTTGCAGTTCCAGTTGCAGTGGGAATCGCTTGCCAATCTTGACCTTGAGATTCGCGATCCCGTCGGTGGCAGCGTCTATTTCTCCCGTCCGGTCGCACCGAGTGGCGGCGTCTTTGGCGAAAACGTGAACAGCGTTTGTGAAACTCGCAGCGGCGCCCTGCCCACCGAAGTCGTGAACTGGCCGGGTGGCGGCCTGCCCACGGGCAGTTACGAGATCCTGGTCTACAACCAGACCCTTGGCGACTGCCCGACGAGCGGCGCGGCCGATTTTCGCGTGGACGTGCGTCTTGACGACACGAACGCCCCCGCTCTGGTCGGGAGCCTGGCGCCAGGCGAGACCTGGCTGGGCAGCGTTCGGGTGGATGCAACCGGCATGCTTCAGGCAGGAGCCGGCGGCGTCGCCACCGACGAGACCCTGACCCCTGCCGGCCTTGAGGAGCAGCTGGAGTCAGCGATACCGCTTCAGCCCGATCAGGTCCAGACGGGCCTGATCACCTCGGCAGAGCCCGCCAACGTGTACAGTTTCACGGGCCGCGCCAACGACGTGATCAGTGTCAGCCTTTCCGCCACCAGCGGCAGCCTTGATACCTTGCTGCAATTGCTGGATGGCGGCGGGACCGTGCTCAGCGCCAATGACGACCTTGAGGACGGTACGTCAACCGATTCCGACATTCGCAATTTCCGTCTCTTCGCCGACGGGGAGTACCTGATCGTCGCCACACGTTACGGCAAGGAACTGGGCGGCACGGAAGGTCACTACGAAATCCTGCTGAGTACCGCCGAAGGGGAACTGGCTGCGGACGCGCTCAGCCTTGGTCTGCCAGGGGGTGACCTGGAAATCGTCCTGTCATGGAACAACGACGTTGACTTGCAGTTGCTGGTGCGGGATCCGGCCGGGAATTCCGTCTATGACGACATTCCCCAGGTCCCCAGCGGCGGGCGCCTGGCCGCGGCCGGCAACGTAAACTGCAGTGGCGCGGGAGGCAATCCCGTGTCCTATGTCTACTGGCCGGAAGGCACGCTGACGGCGGGTCTGTATGAAGTGGAAGTCTGGCACCAGAACGCCTGCAACGACATCACGCCTATCACCTTTGCGCTCAATGTATTCGCCAATGGCGCGCCTGTCTTCAGCCAGGTGGCGCGGCCGGTGGCCAACCAGGTCTACGTCACCAGCTTCATCATTGGCGTGGACGGGCAGGCGCAGGCGGGTGAGGGCGGCTTCGTCGGCATTCGTGGACAGGGCCTGGAGACGCTGAGTCTCGACTCTCTGGATTTCCGCCCCGAGTTTGACACGGCCCCGCTGCTGGCCAGCGGCGAGCGCGTCAGCGGGAGTATTACCAACGAAAACAACTTCGATCTTTATGCCATTGAGGGTGAGGCGGGGGATGTGGTGACCGTGAGCATGGTCGCTACTGCCGGCAGGCTGGACACAGCGCTGGCCCTGCTGGATCCCCAGGGGTTCCGTCTGGCGGACAATGACGACGCCATCGCTGGCGAAAACACAGATTCGCTCATTCGTGAGCA
>DAOUIB010000447.1:0-10284 GCA_034428275.1 Anaerolineae bacterium | reverse complement strand
TGGACGGGCAGCGCCAGCGTGTCCGCCTGGAGCAGGGCCGAAACCTGGGAGACGGGTCTGCTGCGGACTTCCGACTGGCAGGCCGACTGGATCGATCCGGAAGGCGACGTCGACCCCCAGGCCTTCAAGCCGGCGCCCTTCCTGCGCCGCGAATTCGACCTGGACGCCCAGGTGCGCAGCGCCCGTCTATACGCCACGGCCCGCGGCCTCTACGAACTCTGGCTGAACGGCCGACGGGTCGGCGACCGCTGGATGACCCCCGGCTGGAGCGCTTACCACTCACATCTGGAGTACCAGACCTACGACGTGACGGAACTGCTGCGACCCGGCGCAAACGCCCTCGGCGCTATCCTGGGGGATGGCTGGTGGCGCGGCAAGCTCAGCCTCGATTCGAAGCGCAACAGCTACGGCGAGCGCCTGGCCCTGCTGCTGCAACTCGAGATCACACTGGCGGATGGCAACCGGGTCGTCGTGACCAGCGACGATCGGTGGCGGGCCACCAGCGACGGCCCGGTCCGCAAGTCCGACTGGAAGGACGGCGAAACCTACGATGCCCGGCGGGAAATGCCTGGCTGGAATGAACCCGGCTTCGACGCCCGGGGCTGGCGTCCGGCGCGCGTCGTGGACCACCCGAAAGACCTGCTAGGCGCCTCTTCGTCGCCGCCCGTACGGCGATTGGAACGATTTTCGCCCGTGGTCCTGAAGTCCCCCGGCGGGCAGACCATCCTCGATTTCGGCCAGAACATCAGCGGCCACGTGCAGTTTCGCGTGCAGGGGCCGGCCGGGACGCAGGTGAAGCTGACGCAGGTCGAGGCCCTGGGCAAGACCGGCGAGGTAGAACCGGCCCAAACTTTTCTCAACGCCGACCGCCTGCTGCAGGAAGTGCACTACACCCTGCGCGGAGGCGGTGAGGAAAGCTACGCTCCTCGCTTTACCAGCCAGGGTTTCCGCTACGCCCGTCTGGAGGGCTGGCCCGGCGAGTTGCGACCGGAAGACTTCGAGGCGGTCGCCATTTACTCCGACATGCCGACGACCGGCCACTTCGCCTGCTCAAACGAGGCCCTGAACCAGTTGCACAGCAACGTGCTGTGGAGCATGAAGGGCAATTTCATGGACGTCCCCACCGACTGCCCCACGCGCGAACGCGCCGGTTGGACCGGCGACGCCCAGGTGTTCGCGCGCGCGGGCGCCACACTGATGGACTGCGCGGCTTTTTTCAGTCGCTGGCTGCGCGACCTGGCTGCAGAGCAGAAAGCCGACGGGTTGGTGCCCAATCTGGTGCCCAATCCCTACCACGACGGCAAGGGTATGTTTCTCGTCAGGGCGACTGAAGGCTCCGCCGGCTGGGCCGACGCCGCCATCATGGTCCCATGGGCGCTGTACCAGTCCTTCGGCGACCGCGACCTGCTGGAGCGGCAATACGACAGCATGTTGGCCTGGTACGATTTCATGCGTCGCCGCGCCCGCAAAACGCACTGGCTGCGCCGACTGTCGCCCCGCACCCTGTTCTCGCCGCAACGGCGCCGTCGTCTGCGCCTGCTGCAGGACCGCGGCTATCACTGGGGTGAATGGCTCGAACCCGACGACGCCTTTCCCTGGATATTCTTCGGTCTCGTCAATCGCCTGTTGTTCTCCAGCCCGCAGGTGGCCTCCGCCTACCACAAGCATTGCGCCGACCTGATGGCGCAGAGCGCGGAAGTGCTGGGCAAGGCGGACGAAGCGCGGCAGTTTCGCAATGAAGCCAGGGCCATTGCCGAGGCATGGGCGGAGGAATTCATCGCCGCCGATGGCTCGCTGAAACCGGACAAACAGGCCTCTTACGTGCGCGCCCTGGCCTTCGATCTCGCGCCCGCGGCGCTGCGGCCAAAACTGTTGCAGCAACTTTTGCGCAAGCTGGAAGAATCCGACTATCACGTCGGCACCGGTTTCCTGTCCACCGGCATGCTCTGTGAGGTGCTGGCCGCGGAAGGGCATGCTGACCTGGCATGGAAGCTGCTGCTGCAGGAGAGCAATCCCTCCTGGCTCTACGCGATCAACAAGGGCGCGACCACCATCTGGGAAACCTGGGATGCCGTGCGTGAAGACGGGTCCGGCTTTGGATCTCACAACCACTATTCAAAAGGCGTGGTCGTCGAGTTTTTCTATCGTCGCGTCGCGGGCATCGAGATCGCCGCGCCAGGCTACCGGCGCATTCGCATCCAAGCGACCCCGGGCGGCGGCCTGTCCTGGGCCAAAGCCTCTCTCCAGACCCTCTACGGCGAGGTCAGTTCTTCATGGCGCATCGAAGGCGACGACTTTCGCCTCGAAGCGCGCGTCCCGCCCAATACCACTGCCGACGTCGTCCTGCCCGATGGTTCCGAACCCTTCTCCGTGGCTTCCGGGCTTCACAGCTGGCGTTGCCGCCTGGGTTGAGGGACTACTGTAACTTGCACGCAGGGGGCAAGCGTTGTATACTGCCGCGCCAGGTCGATTGACGACCTGGACTTCCTGTAAACAGGAAGCACCGCAGGCAACGAGAGGACAGGCGGATATAGCCACAGCGGAACTGCGCACCAATCACAATATCCGGGCCCGCGAGGTTCGTGTCATCTCGGACCGGAACGAGAATCTGGGCGTCATGTCCATCAACATGGCCCTGGGCATGGCGGAGGAACGCGGCGTGGACCTTGTAGAGGTCTCGCCCGCCGCCCGCCCGCCCGTCTGTCGCATGATGGACTTCGGCAAGTTCCAGTACGAGCGGCAACGCCGCGACCGTCGCGCGCGCAAGCAGCAGAAGTCGGTCGAGGTCAAGGAGATCCAGTTGCGGCCCAAGACCGACGTGCACCACCTCGGCTTCAAGGTCCGCGACGCGCGGCGCTGGATCGAAAAAGGCATGAAAGTGAAGGTGCGCGTCAAGTTCCGCGGCCGCGAACGGGAGTATCCGGAAATCGCCCGCAACCGCCTCAGGGGCATCGCGGAAGAGTTGCAGGACGTGGCGGTGGTGGAACTGCACCCGGGTATGGAGGGCAACAACATGCTCATGGTGCTGGCCCCCATCGCCGACAAGTCCGGCAGATAACGACAAGGCAGACATGGCGAAGAAGAGAAAGACCCGCAAGTACAAGCTCAAGACCCACAAGTCCACGGCCAAGCGCTTCAAGGTCACCGGCACTGGCAAGGTGATGCGCACCAAGGGCGGCAAGAGCCACCTGCGCCGCCGCAAGTCGAGCCGCACCAAGCGTCAGCTGGACCGTATGCTGCCCGTCAGCAAGGCCGACGTGCGCCGCATCAAGACCATGGCGCCCTACATGGCCCGTTACCGCGCCAACCCGCCGGCCTGAGCCGGCCACTCGTCCCGTAGTCATTTCGCCCGGGCCATCGCGCCCGGGCCAGTGTGTCAGGAGAAATACAGGTGCCCAGAACCAGAACCGGCCCCGTCCGCCGGCGCCGCCACAAAAAGATCGTCAAGATGATGAAGGGCCAGTGGGGGACGCGCGGCCGCCTCTTCAAACGCTCCAACGAGGCCATGCTCAAGAGCCTCTGGTACGCCTATCGCGACCGCCGCAGGCGCAAGCGCGACATGCGCCGCCTGTGGATCACGCGCATCAACGCGGCCGCCCGCATGAACGGCATGAAGTACAGCCGCTTCATGTATGGCCTGAAGCAGGCCGGCGTCGAGATCGACCGCAAAATGCTCTCCGACATCGCCGTGCGCGACCCCGATACCTTCCGCAAGATCGCCGTCATCAGTTCGATGAATCAGTAGCCGGTCGCGCCGGGCCGGCCAGACTGGTCCCTGCGCCCGCGCCAGACGCAAACAGACCCTGCCAGCCATGAATGGTCCGGCAGGGTCTGTTTCGTTAGAGATTTTTGCCCTCTACAGGTTGATCATCTGCCCCTCGAGGCCGTGCGCCGCTTCCTTCAGCGCTTCGCTGAGCGTCGGGTGGGCGTGCACGTTGCGCGCGATCTCGTTGGGCGTCAACTCGGCCGCCTGCGCCAGGGTCAGTTCGGGCAGCAACTCGGTCACGCCGTGGCCGATCAAATGCCCGCCCAGGATTTCGCCGTAACGCGCGTCGCTGACCAGCTTGACGAATCCGTCGGATTCGCCCATGCCCAGGGCCTTGCCGTTGGCTTGCCAGGGGAACTTCGCCACCTTGACCTCGTAGCCGGCCTCGCGCGCCTGGGCTTCCGTGTAGCCGAAGCTGGCGATCTGCGGCTGGCAGTAGGTCGCTGAAGGCATGAAGCGGTAGTCCAGCGTGACCGTCTCCGCGCCGGCGATGTTCTCGGCGGCGATGATGCCCATGCTCTCGGCCACGTGCGCCAGGGCCTTCTTCATGGTCACGTCGCCCACGGCGTAAATGTGCGGCACGCTGGTCTGCATGCGCTCGTTGACGTCGATGGCGCCCTGTTTCGTCAGCGCCACGCCGATGTTCTCCAGGCCGTAGCCCTCCACCCGCGGCGCGAAGCCGATGGCCTGCAGGACCGCGTCCGCGGCCAGGGTCTGCCCCTCGCCGGCGGCGTCCGTCAGCGTGACCCGCGCCTCCTGCGCGTCCTCCTCGATGCCCTCCACGCGCGCGCCGACCAGAATCCTGATGCCAGCCCGCTCGAACTGCTTGTGCAGCTCGGCTGAGATCTCCTCGTCCTCCAGCGGGACGATGCGCTCCATGTATTCGACCAGCGTGACCTGCACGCCGTAGTTGTGCAGCACGTAGGCGAACTCCACGCCGATGGCGCCCGCGCCGACGATGACGATGCTTTCCGGCAGCTCCGCGCTCATGATCTGCTCTTCGTAGGTGACCACGCGCTGGCGGACGGCCGTGCCGGGCAGCAGGCGCGTCGTCGCGCCCGTGGCGATGACGGCGTTCTTGAAGTTAAGCGTCTCCGTCGCGCCGTCTTCCAGCGCGACCTCCAGGGTGTTCGCGTCCCTGAAGCTGGCCCAGCCGTCGAAGCGCTCGATTTTGTTCTTGCGCATGAGGAACTGCACGCCCTTGACCAGGCGGTTGGCGACCTGGCGGCTGCGTTTGTGGGCCGCCCCGTAGTCCATGGTCGGCTCGCCCTGGATGCCGAAGGCGCGCGCCCGTTTCGTGATGATGTGCGCCAGTTCGGCGTTGTAGAGCAGGGCCTTGGAGGGGATGCAGCCGACGTTGAGGCAGACGCCGCCCCAGTAGCGTTTCTCGACGATGGCGGTCTTGAGGCCCAGCTGGCTGGCGCGGATGGCCGCCGGGTAGCCGCCCGGCCCGGCCCCGATCACCACGACATCGAATTCCTGCGCCATGCCCGTCCCTCCGCTCGTTGTCTGCGTCGGGCCGCATTATAGGCGTCCCCCGAGCAAGGTTGTAGGGGCGACATATTATGTCGCCCGACTATGGGCCCTCCTGGTTGCCTGCGTATGATACGATGCGTGAGGTGTCAGGAGGGGCCGTGAGCGGAAAACAAAGTCGCTGGGACGAGACTCGTGAAATTCACAAGGAGTATCCTGCCGCGTATCCGATTATCGGAGGTGTAGCGCTTGTCGGACTAGGCATTTGGATTGGAAGTTTGATTTATGCAAACGACTCAGGTTATGGCACCAACCTTTACACAGAGTTCATCAGCATCGCCGTCACAGTCTTCATCATTGATATTCTGAACCGTCGTCGCGACGACCGGCGCCGTAGGCAGGAATTAATTGACAGGCTGTTGCGCGAAGTGCGTAGCCCTGAAGCTGTCATAGCAAGACATGCTCTGCACGAGATCCGTGATCGTGGCATGTTGAAAGGCGAGAATTGCATTTTGCGTGGCAAAAGACTGAGTCATGTGCAATGGGAAAATGCCAGTCTGGAACACAGCGACCTTTGTAATTCTGGTTTGGGAATGGCCAACCTAAAGAGTGCAACCTTTTTGTTTGCCTTGCTGAACAATGCGAATTTCAGATACGCCAAGCTCCAACAGGCGGATTTGACCGCAGCCAAAGTGAATTGTGCAGATTTCGTTTTTGCAAATCTCGAAGGCGCCAACTTGAGCTTCGCAGAAATCGTCGAATCTCTGTTGATGGATTCACTTTTTGACGATGCGAATCTCTACCGTGCAAATCTTCAAGGATCATCTTTTGCCTTGTCAAGAATGGGACGAGCAAATCTCAGTGAAGCCAACCTAAAGGACACGAAGTTTATAAACACTCAACTGGATGACGCCGATTTGTCGCACGCGTGTTTGGCAGGAGCAAACCTAGAAGGCGCGTCACTAACAGGTGCAAACCTGGATGGAGCACAATTTGACGGAAACACGATTCTGCCAAACAAGAAAAAGTGGAACCCTGAGACTGACCTAGAAAGGTTTACTGACACTGTACACAAGTGCTATTGGCGCTCTGACCAAGAACTTAGTCCAGCTTACAGTGGCACACTCGACAAGCGATTTACTTCAAAAGATTTTTGGGAATTTACCAACCCCTATCCAAACTTTTACGACGATCTCGACCCTACCTGACCGCACCCGCGGCGTCCCCAGGCCTCCGACTCATCATCCTTTACCGACCACTCTCCAGCGGGACATGACGCGTCCTGTGATACAATTTTGCTGGTGCGCGCAGTCGCTGTCTGCAACATGACGCCTCACTTCATCGTGATCGCGACTTTGCTTGCAGGCTGTTGTGGCGCGGTGAATGAATCGCCCTAATCGTTGACAAAAAGGTTCCCGATATGTCGGCAAACCGCAATTTGCACGCGGCCAAATCCAACAGGAAGGACGAATTCTACACGCAACTGGCGGACATAGAAAACGAACTGCGGCATTACAGCGAGCACTTTCGCGGCAAGGTCGTCTACTGCAACTGCGACGACCCGCGCGTCAGTAACTTCTTCAGGTACTTCTCGCTAAACTTCGCCCGGCTCGGGCTCAGGAAACTCATCACCACCTGCTACAGGAACCAGCAGATGGACATGTTCAGCCGGCACGACAACGAGAAGGCGATTTACCTAGAATACGACGGCACGGTCAACGAGAATGGCGTGCCGTCAATCGAGGAAATCGGCATTCACCCCATGCAGGGCGACGGCGACTTCCGCAGCGAGGAGTGCATCATGCTGCTGAAATATGCCGATATCGTCGTCACCAACCCGCCCTTCTCGCTCTTCCGCGAATACGTGGCGCAGTTGATGAAATATGACAGACAGTTTCTCATTATCGGCCACCAGAACGCCATCACCTACAAGGAGATATTTCCATTGATCAAGGACAACAGGATTTGGCTGGGTCATGCCCAAGAAGCTGTAACCATGCTGTTTGATGTGCCGAAAAACTTTGCCGATGAAATAGTCGCAACCAGACAAGAGGGAAGTTCATATGTGATTGAGAACGGGGTAGTCAAGAGCAAAATGAGAAACGCCAAGTGGTTCACCAATCTGAACCACAACAAGCGCCACGAAGATCTCATCCTCTACAAGAAATTCACGCCGGAGGATTATCCGACCTACGACAACTATGACGCCATTGAGGTCTCCAGGACGGCCGAGATTCCCATGGATTACGCCGGCGCAATGGGCGTGCCGATCAGCTTCCTAGACAAGCACAATCCGGAACAGTTTGAGATCATTGGGGCAACTGAGAGCGAGGGCAAAGGATTCTCGGCGGGCCTTTGGAAGCCAGAGGTAGGTACGGCTCAAGCCATGGTCAAAGGCAGGCGTGTATTCAAACGCATCTTTATTCGGCACAAGAATGGAGCGTGATGGGACGTAAAGAGGCAACATGATATGAGACGACAAGAGATCACAAAGTTCCTCGACGTAGACTATCAGCCACAACCATTCATCTGCATGTATCCTTCGTGCGAAAACAAGCCTGTACGCACTCACAGTGTATCCCGAGCGTGGTTGCAAATGATATCAGATGAAAGGAATTGTGTAGTTGCACCAAGACCCAGATACGATGCATATTTTGAATCTGATGACTCCAATTTCAACGAGAGGCCCATAAAGTCAAAATTGGTCGCGTATAACACCAAAAGACTTTCGACATGTTACTGCTTTTGTGCTCTTCACGATGGATCAATATTTCAAAAAATCGACAAATTTCAAGCTTTTCAAATGAACAGGACAAGTGCTTTTCTTCTGGCATATCGCTCCATATGCCACGAGATTTGTGTCAAGAGAAAAATTCGCTCAATGCTGGCAGATGTCTCAGTTCCAGCAGACGATGCAGATCTGTTGGCATTCATAGAATCCCGACACAATTTTGGTTTGGAGAGTATTAGTCAAATACACGAAAGTATGCAAAGCGCAATAGTTCGAGGCAATTTCAGAGGCACGCGCCATTTCGCAATTGTTATTGATGCTCTCCCTGACATTTTGTGTTCCGGTTTTTTCGCACCTGTTGACGAAGAAAATGTAACTAGACAAATCCGTCGTGCTTCATATCTGAATGCAATCAACGTTAACGACCAATTGGCACTCACCATCATGCCATATCAGAATAACAAGGGAATTATTGTTTTGTCGTGGTATGGAAAGTCTCGAAGGAACAAAGAGTATATTGATTTACTCAAAGGGATGAGAGAATCTCAACTTCTAAATTGCTTGTTCGTATCAGTGTTTCAATATATGGAAAACTATTATCTTCGCCCGGCCTTCTGGGATAGTCTTGCTGCAGACAAGCAAGAATTGCTACTCAAGCGCTTTGAGTCTGATATCAACCCTCAAATGTTGGATTCCTACCAGTCTGTCAGGAGCAACACGACGAATTATGTGAATTGGTCTGTAGTGGAAACCATGCACAACGTGCGGTAGTTCGGAGGCAGACCAGTGAAGATTCAACTCCACGAAATCACCGTGCACGACCTGGTCGAAGGCTATGCCGACGATGGCGAGGGCGGCGTGCGCGGTTATGGCGGCCGGCTGGATATCCGCCCGCCCTATCAGCGCGAATTCGTCTATGGCGACCGGGAACGCAGGGCCGTCATCGAAACGGTCATGCAAGGCTTCCCGCTGAACGTGATGTACTGGTCTGTGCGAAGGGATGGCACCTACGAGATCATCGACGGTCAGCAGCGCACCATATCCATCGCCCAGTATAGAAACAGCGAATTCTCGGTCAAATTCCCTTCATTTATGCAGCCTCGCTATTTTCACAATCTGCTGGACGACCAGCAACAATTTCTGGATTATCGGCTGATGGTCTATTTCTGCAGCGGGACGGACAGCGAAAAGCTGGACTGGTACCGGACGATCAACATCGCGGGCGTGGTCCTTACCGATCAGGAACTACGCAACGCGGTCTATTCGGGGTCATGGGTAACGGACGCCAAAAGATACTTTAGCAAGACAGGCGGGCCATCTACGGGCCTGGGTGGCGATTATCTAATTGGCGCACCAAATCGACAGGTTCATCTGGAGACGGTGATCAAGTGGATTAGCGACAACAAAATCGACGACTACATGGGGATTCATCAAAACGACAAAAGCGCCGCGCCGCTGTGGGAGTATTTTCGCACGGTGATTGAGTGGGTTCAGGCAACATTCACAGTGTACAGAAGGTCGATGAAAGGTGTGGACTGGGGAAGCCTTTACAACGCGTTCAGCGACTCGTCGCTCGACCCCGTCGCGATTGAGACTGAAGTTGGGACGCTCCTCGATGACGAGGATGTGCAGCGGGAATCAGGCATTTATCCCTATGTGCTGACCCGCGACGCAAGGCACCTCAATCTGCGCCAGTTTGACGACCGCATGAAGCGCAGGGTCTACCGGAAACAAGCTGGCAAATGCGCCATTTGCAAGAAAACATTCGACATTTCAGGCATGGAGGCCGACCACATCAGGCCTTGGTCGGAGGGCGGCAGGACGAATGAAGACAACTGTCAAATGCTGTGCCGGCAATGTAACCGCGAGAAATCATCGAATTGACAGTTGTGGACATACTGACCGGATCGGACGAATCAATCCTGGCCCTGCGCTGATTCTTCCTCCGACTCCTCCTCCCGACGCCGGCGATGCAACGTGACCACCCTGAAGGCCTCGCCGTGTTCGGCGCCGATGGGCTTGCCCATCTCATTGCTGAAGCCCTCGATGAAGCCCACGACCTCCTCGCCCACCTGCGACTTGTGGCAGAGCAGCGCCTTGCACTTGCGCTCCCACTGCGCCGTCACGTCCACGTGCAGCGTCGGTTCCATCGTGAAGCCCAGGTAGAAATAGTCCACGTTGTGCGGCTCCAGGCCCTCCTCCAGCAGTTCGGGGAAGATCGGCCGCGTGCCCGCGCTGGGGAAGACCGCGTACATCGTCGCTTCCGAGGTGGCGCGGTGGTCCGGGTGGTTGATGTAGAAATTCTGCGGCGGGA
>DAOUIB010000446.1:0-2304 GCA_034428275.1 Anaerolineae bacterium | reverse complement strand
GATTCCCTGACCTTCCTGGTCTCCGCCCTGCTGATTGTCGGCATTCGGACCAACACGAGGGCGAGCAGGGCCGAACCCGCGGAGAGCGGTAGCCCGTCAGCGGCCGATGCGCAGGGATTGCGCGAAGGGCTGCGCTTTCTGCGACATGCGCCAGCCACCCTGGCCGTTCTGCTGGTCAAGGCCGGCATCAGTCTGGGCAGCATTGACGCCGTGATGATCATTTACGCTTCGCAACTCTTCAACTTTGGCGAGGACAGCAGCACCCCGCTCAGCATCATGTACGCGGCCTTTGGCATCGGCGCCATAAGCGGGCCCCTGTTGCTCAATCGCTTCAACGACGGGCGCGTTCGGGTGATGCGGCGCCTGATTCGCTATGGTTTTCTGCTCATGTCCGTCGGCTGGCTGACGCTGGGCGGGGCAGGGACCCTGCCGCTGGTTGCCCTTGCCCTGACCCTGCGCGCCATGGGCACCTCGATCTGCTGGACCTACAGTTCGGTCATCATTCAGAAGAGCGTCCCGGACCGTTTTCTGGGCCGCATGTTTTCGCTGGACATGGCCAGCTTCCAGTTTGTGGGCGCTTTCAGCATCCTGCTCACAGGCTTTCTGATCGACTACTTTAGCGTGGCCCGCGTACGCGACGTCGTGCTGTTGATGGCCGGAATCAGCACCGTACCGCTCTTGCTCTGGACTCTGGTCGTGCCGCGCCTCGAAGCCCGGGTGCCTGAGGTGGAGACCGCCTAACCCTGGATCGGCATGCCCGTGGCATCGGCGATGGCCAGCAGGCGGTTGTATTTCGCCAGTCTTTCGGATTGCGTGATCGAGCCGATCTTGATGTGCTGACCATGCCAGCCCACGGCAAGGTCCGCCAGCCAGTTGTCCTCGGTCTCGCCGCTGCGCGCGCTGACGGTCACGTGCCAGCCGGCCGCGCGCGCCAGTTGGCAGGAACGGGCGGCCTCGGCCAGCGTGCCGATCTGGTTGACCTTGAGCAGGAGGGCGTCCGCGGCACGCTCATCGATGGCGCGCTGGATACGCGCCGGATTGGTGCAGAGCAGATCGTCGCCCAACACGAGGGCGCGGTCGGCCAGCGCAGACCTGAGCGCCGGCCAGTGCGTCCAGTCGTTTTCAGCCAGTCCGTCCTCAATGCTGACGAGCGGCCAGCGCCGCGTCCAGTCCGACAGCAGCTCGATCATGGCCTCGGCGGACAGCGACCCACCCAGGTGATAGCGACCGTCCCGGTAGAACTGGCTGGCCGCCACGTCCAGCGCAAGGCAAACGTCCTCTCCCGGGCGATAGCCGGCGTTTTCGATGGCCAGGAGGGCGTCTTCAAACATGTCTTCACAGCGCGTGAAGGGCGGCGCCAGGCCACCTTCGTCCGCAGTGAGGCGGCGCGCGCCATATTTGTCGCCAGTCAGGTCCGCCGCGCTCTCGTAGACCGCTACGCAGATTTCCAGGGCCTCGGCCATCTCTTGCGCCCTGCGGGGCAGAATCAGCAAGTCCTGCAGCGGCACCTGGCCCCCGGCGTGCGCGCCGCCGCTGAAAAGATTGACGGTAGGGCGGGGCAGTGCTGTTGGCGGGCCGAAACCGGGCATCTGCGCGAAATAGCGATACAGGGGCAGTCCCTGACGCACCGCGTTGGCGCGCGCCCAGGCCAGGGAGACGGCCAAAAGGGCGTTGGCCCCCAGTCGCGTCTTCTGCGGCGAGCCATCCAGCTCAACGAGCGTCAGGTCCAGCGATTGCTGGTTGCCGATTTCCCGCCCGTTCAGGGCGTCGTTGATTTCACCGCGAATGTTGGCCACTGCCTTTCGGCAACCGCGGCCGCGATAACGTCGCGGGTCAGCGTCGCGCAGTTCGTGGGCCTCGGCGGCGCCGGTGGAAGCGCCGGATGGAACCGAGGCGCATCCCTGACTGCCATCGCTGAAGCGACAGCTTGCCTGCAGGGTGGGGCGGCCGCGGCTGTCCAGGATTTCGATGGCGTGCAACTGGTCGATTACGGGCACGTCAGAGCCTTTCACAGAAGCGCGGTACGAGCTCTTCGAGCGTCGCCGGCGGGTCCAGAATCAGGGGCAGCACGGCGTCGACCTGATGCCGGCGCTGGTCCATGTTCATGTATTCGAGTGGGGAACGACCCGCCGCACGAGCGAGGACGCAGGCCAGGGTGTGGCGCGCGGCGCGCGCTTCCAGCCCGGAATCTGCCGGAGTCGGGTTGTCGCGCCGGTACTCGCGCCAGAAGAGCCGGGCCGCCACCGCGAAGTCACCCCGCAGGGCGGCCACAAAATGCGCCTTGGAGAGCAGGTGCGAAAGCGC
>DAOUIB010000445.1:0-2128 GCA_034428275.1 Anaerolineae bacterium | reverse complement strand
GCCTCCATCAGCGCCGGTGACGGCCACAGCATTTACGAGATGCTCGTGCCGGCCTTCGCCTTCGTTCAGGGCCTGCACCCGCTGAATGACATCAACGCCGCGGCGGTGGAAGCCCATGGCGCGCCGGCGGAGACCTGCCCGGATGGCAGCTATCTGGCCATCGCCGACACGTACTTCGGTTTCGCCCACGGCTACCTGCCCGGGCCGGGCCATTACGTGAAGAGCCTCTGGGAAGCGGCCGGCTACGCCGACGGCCCCGCCACCTGGCAGGACCTGCTGGAGGGCGGCCGGGCCATCTACGAGAGCAGCGGGATCCCGGTCGGCATGGGGATCAGTCCCGAGCCGGACAGTCAGGCGGGCATTCTGGCGGCGATCTGGTCCTTTGGCGGCAGCATTCAGGACGAGAATGAGAATGTCGTGTTCAATTCACCGGAGACGATTGAAGCGGTCAACTACTACGCGCAACTGTATCGTGAGGCGATGACCCCCGAAGTGCTGGCCTGGTCGCCGGCCTCCGATAACCAGGCGCTCATCGCCGGCGAAGCCAGTTACATCCTGAACCCCATTTCGGCCTATCGCACCCTGCAGCACATCGACCCCGAGGCGGCGGCGGATATCGGGTTGGCGCCGGCGCTGTCCGGCCCGGCCGGCCCGATCGCCAGCACGCACGGCTGGCTGACCTACCTCATTCCAAAATACGTTCAGGGCGATGAACTGGAGGCCGCCAAACAATTCATCCTCGACCATACCGCCAACTATCGCGACGCCGTGCTGAATTCGGCGCTCTACAATTTCCCCTGTTTTCCCTCCACGGTGCCGGACCTGCAGGCCCTGCTGGAAAACGACCCCTTCGGCTCGGAACCGGCGGACAAGCTGACCGTGCTGAGCCGCGCCGGCGAGTGGTCCGTCTTCCCTGGCTATCCGGGCCCGTCGAACCCCGCCGTGCTGCAGTTTTTCAGCGAGAACTGGCTGGCCAACGTCGTGGCCAGTGTGGCGCTGGGCGAGAGGACGGCGGAGGATGCGGTGGCCGAGGCCCACGACCGCGCCGAGGTCATCTTTGAGGAATGGCGCGCGCTGGGCCTGGTCGGCGGTGGAGGCTGAAGCGAGGGGATTCCGATACTCGACAGCGGAACGCGCCCTGAAGCGGCATCGGCGACGAACTGAAGGGAAAACATCCTGACGAGAAAGCTTGCACCTGCCCTGGCGCTGTGTTTCCTGATTCTGGCGCCGATCGCGCTGGCCCAGGATGACGTGGAACTCTCCATCCTGCAGTGGAGCCATTTCGTGCCCGAACACGACCCCTGGTTCGACGCCTGGGCGGCGGACTGGGGCGCGCGGAATGGCGCCCGCGTCCGCGTCGACCACATCAACTTCCAGCAGATTCCGCAGGCGCTGGCGGGCGCCATTGACGCCGGCGAGGGCCACAGCCTGATCCAGTTGCTGGTGCCCGGCGCCGCCTGGGTCGAGGGTCTTCACCCGCTCAACGACGTCAACGCCGCCGCCGCCGCGACCTTTGGCGAGCGTGTGTCGACCTGCGCCACCGCCAGCTATTTGCCGGTGGTCGACACCTGGTACAGCTTCGCGCTGGGCTACCTGCCGGGGCCGGGCAACTATCAGCAGGGCCTGTGGGCCGCGGCGGGTCTGCCGCAGGGGCCAACGACCTGGCAGGAGCTATACGAGACCGGCCGGACGATTTACGCAGAGGCGGGTGTGCCTCTGGGCCTGGGCCTGAGCCCGGAAGTCGACAGCCAGGCGGCCGTCTATTCGGCGCTCTGGTCCTTTGGCGGCAGCGTACAGGACGAAAACGAGCAGGTGGTGCTGGACTCGCCGGAGACCGTCGCCGCCGTACGCTTCCTGGCGCAATTGCAGCGCGAGGCGATGAGCGCCGAGGTCTTCGGCTGGACGCCGGCCTCCAACAACCAGGCGCTCATCGCCGGCGAGGTCAGCTACATCATCAACCCGGTCTCGGCCTACCGCAGCCTGCAGAAAATCGACCCCGAGGCGGCGGCGGACATCCACTTCACGCCGGCGCTGTCGGGGCCGGAGGGCGCGTACGCCGGCACCAATGGCGTCATTGGCTACGTCATCCCGCGCTACGTCGAGGGTCGCGAACTGGAACTGGCCAAAA
>DAOUIB010000444.1:0-3746 GCA_034428275.1 Anaerolineae bacterium | reverse complement strand
CGATGGTCTCTACGTCGGCGGTTCTACGGGAGAGGGCCTTTACCAGTCCGTCGGTCAACGAATGAAACTGAGCGAACTGACCATGGAGGCGGTACGGGAACGCGTGCCGGTCATCGTTCACGTGGGAGCCGTGGCGCTCCCGGACGCGCTGCATCTGGCCCGCCACGCCGCAGGACTCGGCGCGGCCGGGATCAGCAGCGTCCTGCCTCCCGACTACGACAGCGAGGAAAGCCTGTGGCGCTATTATGCCGCGATTGCTGCAGCGGCCCCGGATACACCGCTGCTGGCGTATATCCTGAACGATGAACGCGGCACGCTTCGCCTGATGAAGCGTCTGCAGTGTTTGCCCCAGGTGGCCGGCGCCAAATACACGGGCCCGGACATGTACGAATTCGGTCACATGGTTGAGCTCGGTGAAGGGCGCCACTGGTCCATGTTTACCGGGATGGACGAAATGTGCGTGTATGGCGTATTGGCCGGCGCTGCCGGCAATATCGGCTCAACCCTGAATTTCATGCCGGGCGTCTATCGGGAGATCCGGCGGCTCGTCGCGGCGGGCGATGCCGCCGGCGCCGCAAGTCTGCAGGAACGGGCCAATGCCGTTACGACTATTCTGCATCGCTACGGCTACATGGGTGGCCAGGTTGTGGCGCTTGACCTGCTCGGTTTTGAAGTGGGCGGTCCGCGCCTGCCGCACTTGCCGCTCAGTGATGACATGGCCGGGTCATTGAGAGATGAATTGCAGGGCAGCGAATTCCTTAAGCTTTGCGCACTGTAAGACGTCACCCGGTCTGCCCAAAAACATGATACAATGAATACAGACTGACTGGTCGGTTTGTAAAGGTTGCCTGTGTCGCCGGATTACGCAGGGCGTGACCCCGACGGGACCCGGGGGCGGATTCTGGATGCCGCGCTCGAAAAATTCTCCAGCAAGGGTTACCACAGCACGCGTATGGATGAAATCGTCGCCGGTTCCGGAACGTCCAAGGGCGCCATCTATTTTCACTTTCCCAACAAGGAGCGGCTTTTCCTCGCGCTGGTCGACCAGTTTGCCGACCTGCTGGAGCGTCGTGTCAGCGCCGCCATCGAAGATGAAGTCGTTGGCATGCGCAAGGTACAGGCCGGGCTGCATGCCTGCCTGGACACATTTGGCAAGTACCGACGCCCGGCCAAGCTGCTGCTGGTCCAGGCCGTGGGTCTTGGCAGCAGTTTCGAAATGAAACGGATGGAAGTGAATGACCGCTTCATTGCCCTGATCCGCGGCTGGCTGGATGAGGCGATCGAGGTTGGGGACATCGCGCCGGTTGACAGCGACGTCGTGGCCTGCGCCTGGATGGGCGCCATTTACGGCGTGGTCATTCGCTGGGTCTACACCGGGGAACCGGAACCGGACCGCATCCTCTCCGCACTCTTGCCCGTGTTGCTCAAGAGCGTTGGCTATGTTCCACCAGCGGACAGCTGAAGGCCCCGAAACCAGGATCGTGACGGGCCGGCTGCTCAGCGTGAATCTGCCCTGTCCGGGCGTCAATCTGCGCGACTTTTTGACATTCTCCCGGGGAACGCCGCGGTTTGCGCTGGAACAGCGTTGCGGCGGGCCGGCCATGGCGGGCGCCGGCATCACGGCGGAGCTCGTCGCCTGGGGCGACCGCTTCGCCAGCATTGAAGGGCAGGCCCGTACGCTGTTTGAAGGCGCCCTGGTAGACGGAGACGGACCTGCCGAATGCCATCCGGGGCTCTTTGGCGGATTCGCCTTTCAGGACGACTTTGTGCCGGACAACACCTGGACAATCTGGTCGCCGGCCTGGTTTGTGTTGCCGCATTACCAGTTCACCAGAATGGATGGCGAGTCCTGGTTGACCCTGAATGTGCAGGTGCCGGCTGACGACAGAGCCAGCGAGACCATGCCTGATTTGCGACAGGCTTTACAGGACCGTTGCCATGAATTGCAGTCCTTCGCCCGGCAATGGTCTGAACGACAGCAGGCGCGAATGCAGACGCTTGAGTACCCCATGGCGCGAGCGACGTGGGACGACATGATCTCGACGGCCAGTGGCCGAATCGCGGACAGTGAGTTGCAGAAAGTCGTACTGTCACGGGTCGCCGAAGCGCGTTTCGATCGGCCACCGGATACGGAGCTGGCGCTGGAACGATTGCGACGAAGCTACGGAAACTGCTGGCGCTTCCTCCTCGAGCCGCGCCCGGGGCACGCCTTCTTTGGCGCAACGCCGGAGCTTTTGGCCGACGTGCAGGGCAGGCAAATGAAAAGCATGGCGCTTGCCGGTTCCGTTGCCCGCGGCGCCACCCGGGACGAGGACGTCGCCCTGGCGCGGCAAATGATGGCCGACGGCAAGGAACGCCACGAACATGCGCTGGTCGCGCAGACCATGAGCAGGCGACTGGCCTCCATGGGGGAAACCAGGGCAGCGAAAGTCCCGGGCGTATTGAAACTGGCGAACATTCAGCACCTGCTCACGCCGCTGGATTGTCGCCTGCACGAGCCCGGCTGTTTGCTTCCCCTGGTCAAACTCCTGCATCCCTCGCCCGCCCTGGGGGGGAGTCCCCGGCAGCAGGCCCTGCAACTCATCAGCGAACTGGAGCCCGTGCCGCGTGGCTGGTACGCCGGGCCGGTCGGCTACCTGGACGGGCAACTGAATGGCACTTTCGTGGTGGCAATCCGCTCCGCCATCTGCCAGGAGCGACGCATGTGGCTCTACGCCGGCGCGGGCATCGTGGCCGGGAGTGTGGCGTCGCGAGAGTGGGCGGAATCCGAACTCAAGTTTCGCCCGGTGCTGGCTGCCATGGGATTGCAGGAGGAGCAGCCTGATTAATCCGGCCACTCTCCAGGCGCGCACCTTTGTCGCGGCTCTGGCGCAGGCCGGACTGCGGGCGGTCTGCGTCGCGCCCGGTTCGAGGTCCACGCCTCTGGCGCTGGCCTTCGCCCGTCAACCGGAAGTCGAGGTCATTACCCACCTGGACGAGCGCAGCGCTTCCTTTTTCGCCCTGGGGATGGCCCTGGCGCAGGACCGGCCGGTCGCCCTCCTGTGTACCTCAGGCACGGCAGCGGCCAATTTCTACCCGGCCGTCGTGGAGGCCAACCTTGCGCGCGTGCCCCTGTTGGTCATCACGGCGGACCGGCCGCCGGAGTTGCGTCACAGCGGCGCCAACCAGACCATCGATCAGGTCAGGCTTTACGGCGAGCACGCGTTGTGGTCCGTCGATTGCGCTCCCCCGGACATGCAACCATCGGCGCTGGCCCTGCGCCAGCTGGCGACCCTTGCCGCGCGCTGCCTCGCGCGAACAGACGGACTGCGAAAGGGGGTCGTGCACGTCAACATGCCCTTTCGCAAGCCGCTGGAACCGGATGCGGAAGACAACCTTGTGCCGGGATACGCCCTGTCGGTCCCCAGGGTGAGCCCCGCGTCAACCGAATCCCTGGAACCTGGCGAAGCCGACAGAGACTTTTTTCACGGCCTGGTGCAAAGGCACAGAGAGGGAGTCGTCGTCTGTGGTCCATGCACCACGCGGGATTTCCCGGCCGACTCCCTGTTTGAGTTCGCGCGGGCCGTCGGCTGGCCCTTGATTTGCGACCCCGTGTCCGGGTTGCGATACGAGGATGATGTTGTCGTGGCCTGTGCCGATTCCATCCTTGCTGCGAGAGCGGGACATGCGCCGGCCCCCGACCTGGTCCTTCGCCTGGGTGCGGTCCCTACGTCGGCTGCCCTGAACGCCTGGCTGGATTCTGCCGG